>JABFXM010000260.1 GCA_013361745.1 Gemmatimonadaceae bacterium
GTCGCCGACGCGCGCGGCGTCGGCCGCCGCGCCGAGGTCACGCTCTGGGCCGTGGACGAGGGCGTGCTCGCGCTCACCGGCTACAAGACACCCGATCCGCTCGATCTGCTCTATCAGCCGCACGGCCTCGGGATGCGCCTCGCGAGCAATCTCGTCGCGGTCGCGCCGCAGATCCCGGAGGGAGAGAAGGGCCGTCGCAACCCGGGTGGCGGGGGCGGCGCCGACGCCGCGGACGTGCTCCGCTCGCGCTTCAAGACGACCGCGTTCTTTCTCGGCTCCGTCGTCACCGACGCGCAGGGCAACGCGGTCGCGACGGCGAAGCTTCCGGACAATCTCACGACCTTCCGCGTGATGGCCGTCGCGGTGACCGAGGGCGATCGCTTCGGCAGCGGCGACGCGAAGATGCTCGTCACCCGCCCGCTCGTCGCGCGCGCCGCGCTCCCGCGCTTCCTCCGTCCGGGCGACGAGTTCACGGCCGGCGCGGTAGTGAACCGCCGGTCCGGAGCGCCCACGCCGGTGACGCTGCGGGCCGCGGTCACGGGCGCCGAGCTGCGCGGCGATCAGGAGATCCGCGCGGACCTCGAGGCGGGACGCGGTTCGGAGCTGCGCTTTCCATTCCGCGCCGCGTCGACGAACGCAGGTGACCGCGGTGACACGGCGGTCTTCCGATTCACCGCGACCGGCGGCAGCGACGTCGACGCGGTGGAAGCGCGGCTGCCCTTCCGGCCGGATTATCACCCGCGCGCGTATACGGCGAGCGGCGTGCTGCACGACACCGCGACGGTGGAGCTCGTGCTTCCGGAGGGAACCGACCCTGACCGCTCCCGCCTCGAGGTCAGCCTCGGAAACTCGGTGCTCGCGCTGGTGCGCGGCGCATACGAGCAGCTCCGCGTCTATCCGTGGTACTGCACTGAGCAGGTGACGAGTGCCGCGCGTCCCCTGCTCGCGCTGTACAACGCCGGAGCCGCGTCCGGTGCGAAGCTCGCTCCCCCGACGGCGAAGCACGATCTCGAGCTCGCGGTGCGCATGCTCGCTGACCGTCAGCGCGAGGACGGCGGCATCGGCTACTGGGGGGCCGGTCAATGGACCTCGCCCTGGCTCACGGCGTACGCGGGCGGCTTCCTCCTCGACGCGCGCGCATCGGGCATCGCGGTGAACGATTCGCTCCTCGCGCGCGTCGCCGGCTATCTCCAGCGCAGCCTCGCGCAGCCGCTTCCGGCCGACGCGCCGCTCTACCGCTGGTGGGACGCGCGCGCCTCGCTTCTCGCCGAGCGCGTCGCGGCGGCGGACTTCCTCAGTCGGATGAAGAAGCCCGACGTCGCGGTCGAGAACCAGCTCATCGCGCAGGCGGCGCAGCTCCGGTGGGAAGATCGTGCTCGACTCGCCGAGATCGTCGCGCGACGCGGCGCGACCCGCACTGGGGCCGAGCTGCTCTCGTCCGAATGGTCGGTCGTCCAGATCGAGGGACGGCGCGCGGTGCTGCCCGACGCCGCGCGCGACACGATGTTCTACTTCGAGAGCACCGTCAGGCCGGCGGCGCGATTGCTGCTCGCGACGCTCGCCGTCGCGCCGACGCATCCGCTCGTCGGCCCGCTCGTCGAGAACGTCGTCCAGCAGGGGCGCGCGACGCGCTGGTGGAACACCCAGGACTGGGCGATGGCGGTCGAGGCGCTCGCCGCCTTCGAGCGGAAGCAGCACGCGGGGCCGGCCGCCGCGGTCCGCCTCCGCTCAGGAAATCGGGTCGTCTACCAGTCGGCCGCCGGCGGTGCGACCGCGGACTCGTCGTTCTCGCTCGCCGGGCTGGTGTCCTCCGCGCCCGGCGGCGCGGTCGCGCTTCGCCTCACGCTCGATCGCCCCGGCGCCGCGGCGGGTGCTCCCGTCTCGTACTACTACGTCACCGCGCGCGAAGTGCCGCGGAAGCGTCCGGTCCGGCCGGACGATCACGGCATCCAGGTCGAGCGCTGGTACGAGCGCTACGACTCGCGCACGCCGACGACTTCGGTCGCCGAGGGAGAGCTCGTCCGCGTCCGGCTGCGCATCACGATCCCCGCCGACCGGGAGTTCCTCGTCGTCGACGATGCGCTTCCCGCGGGTCTCGAGGCCGTCGACCTGAGCCTGCGCACCGCGGCGCCTCTACCGGGGCCGGGCGCCGGCAGCAGCTGGCGCTCCTCCGGCGAGGACGAAGGAGAGCGCGACGAAGACGCCGACGTCAGATGGGGCTACGGCATCTGGGATTCCGGCTGGTGGTCGCCGTTCGACTATCGTGAGTTGCGCGACGATCGCGTCGTGTATTTCGCGACGCAGCTGTGGAAGGGCACCTATACCGCGACCTACGTCGCGCGCGCCACGACGCCCGGCGTCTTCGTTCGCCCGCCGACGCACGCCGAAGAGATGTACAACCCGGCGGTGTTCGGCCGCTCGGACGGCGGGATCTTCACCGTGACGAAGAAGCCGAAGTGAACCGCAAGCTGATCCTCGCTGCCGTCGCGCTGCTGCTCCCACCGCTTCTCGTCGCGGGGTGGGTGCTGTGCCCGCTGCCGCGAGGGTTGATCGATGCGCGCGTCGCGCCGCAGCTCGTGATCACCGACCGACAGGGTGTTCCCCTGCGCGGTACGCGCGCCGGAGACGGCACCCGCTCGCGCTGGGTGCCGCTCGCCGAGATGGATCCGGACCTGATCACCGCGTTCCTCGCCGTCGAGGATCGCCGCTTCTTCGAGCACCACGGCGTCGACTGGCGCGCCGTGGCCCGCGCGCTCCGCGACGACATCGCCGCGCGCCGCGTCGTCTCGGGGGCGTCGACGCTCAGCATGCAGACGGCGCGACTGCTCGTCGGCACGGATCGCGACTGGTTCGGCAAGCTCTCGCAGGCACTGTGGGCGCTTCGCCTCGAGCGTCACCTGAGCAAGCAGCAGATCCTCGAGCAGTACCT
>JABFXM010000374.1 GCA_013361745.1 Gemmatimonadaceae bacterium
GTCTGCTGCGGAAGGGACACGAGGTCGTCGCCTTCGATCGCAGCGCGGAGGCCGTGCAGCGTGTGACCGCGCTCGGCGCTCGCGGCGCGCCGGACCTGAAGTCGGTCGTCGCGGCGCTCGAGGCGCCGCGCGCGGTCTGGATCATGGTCCCCGCGGGGGCGCCGGTCGACGAGACGATCGAGACGCTCGTCCCGATGCTGTCGCGCGGCGACATCATCATCGACGGCGGGAACTCGCGCTACATCGACACGATGCGCCGCGCGAAGTCGCTGAGCGACCGCGGCATCGAGTTCGTCGACGCGGGCACGAGCGGCGGGGTCTGGGGCCTCGAGAACGGCTACTGCCTGATGGTGGGCGGCAGTGATCGCGCGGTGAAGATCTGCGAACCGATCTTCACCGCGCTGAGCGAAGCGGGCGGGTACGCACACGTCGGACCGTCCGGCGCCGGGCACTACGTCAAGATGGTCCACAACGGGATCGAATACGGGTTGCTGCAGGCCTACGCCGAAGGCTACGAGATCCTGCACGCGTCGAAGGACTTCGACCTCGATCTCGCGAAGATCGCCGCGCTCTGGAATCACGGGAGCGTGGTCCGCTCCTGGCTCAACGAGCTCGCCGAGCGTGCCTTCGCGAAGGATGCGTCGCTCGCCGATCTGAAGGGGTGGATCGCCGACTCGGGCGAGGGGCGCTGGACGGTGCAGGAGGCGACGGACCTCGACGTGCCGGCGCCGGTGATCGCGCTCTCGCTCATCATGCGCCTGCGCTCGCGGCAGGAGGACTCCTTCGGCGCGAAGGTGATCGCCGCGCTGCGCAACGAGTTCGGCGGGCACGCCGTCAAGCAATCGTGAGCTCGCCGGTCGTGAGCGCGCCCGTCGCGAGCGGGGCCGTCGCCCGACGCGAGACCGGCGACGACTGCACGCTCGTCCTCGTCGGAGCGTTAGGCGACCTCGCGCGTCGCAAGCTCTACCCTGCCCTCTATCGGCTGGCGGTCGACGGTCTCCTCTCCCCGCGCTTCCGGCTGGTCGGCGTCGAAAGGCTGCCGCACGACGACGCCTCCTACGCGAAGGCGATCGGTGAAGCGCTGGCTTCGGCGACGGACACGGGCGGCCCGGTCGACCCCGCGGCGTTCGAGCGCCTGACGCGCGGCGTGCGTTACGTGCGCGGCGATCTCACCGATGCCTCGCTCTACGGCACGCTCTGCGCAACGCTCGAGAGCATCGAGTCGACGGTGCCCACCGATTCGCGCAACCGGCTCTTCTACCTCGCGATCCCGCCGAGCCTCTTCCTGCGCGTCGTCGAGGGGCTGTCGTCGTGCGGCGCGGCGCCGCGCACGCACACTGCGGAGGAGGCGCAGCAGGGCCCGTGGACGCGGCTGATCATCGAGAAGCCCTTCGGCCGCGACCTCGCCAGCGCGCGCGCGCTCAATACCGCGCTGCTCACGCGCTTCTCGGAGCCGCAGCTCTATCGGATCGATCACTACCTCGGCAAGGAGACGGTCCAGAACATCCTCGCCTTCCGTTTCGCGAACGCGATCTTCGAGCCGCTCTGGAACCGCGGCTCCATCGCGCACATCCAGATCACGGTCGCGGAAACCGTCGGCGTCGAGGGACGCGGCGGCTACTACGAGGAGGCGGGTGTCCTCCGCGACATGTTCCAGAATCACCTGATGCAGCTGCTCGCGACGACCGCGATGGAGCCGCCAGGCACGATGAGCGCCGCCGCCGTGCGCGACGAGAAGGTGAAGCTGCTCCGCGCCGTCCGCCACTTCGACGCGGTGTCCATCGCCGAGAACCTCGCCCTCGGCCAGTACGGCACGGGCTCGATCGACGGAACACCGGTGCCCGCCTACGCCGCCGAGCCGTCGGTGAAGCCCGACAGCCGCACGCCCACCTTCGCCGCGCTGCGCGTCTTCGTCGACAACTGGCGGTGGGAAGGCGTCCCGTTCTATCTGCGCAGCGGGAAGCGGCTCGCCGACCGCGTCTCCGAGATCGTCATCCGCTTCCGCCGCGCTCCCGGTGTGCTCTGGCCGGCGGCGGAGCGCGACACGATGCGCCCCAACCAGCTCGCGCTGCGGATCCAGCCCGACGAAGGGATCACGCTCGGGTTCCAGGCGAAGCGACCCGGCGCCGAGCTCGCGCTGAGTCCCGAGATGGAGCTCGCGCCGGTGAGCATGCGCTTCTCGTACGAGCGCGACTTCGGCGGGCAGCCCGTTCCCGCCTACGAGACGCTGCTGCTCGACGCGATGATCGGCGACGCGACCCTCTTCGCGCGCAGCGACGAGGTCGAGCAGGCGTGGACGATCGTCGATCCCCTCGCCGCGGCGGCCGACGCCGGGCCGCGCCCGGAGCTCTACGCCGCCGGTACCAGCGGGCCGCCCAGCGCCGCCGACCTGCTCGCGCGCGACGGGTTCGCCTGGCATCCGCTCACGCTCGCTGCCGCCGGCCGTTAGGCCTCACGCTCTGGCGAAGTCGACGAATCCCTTCGCGGCGTCGGTCGAAAGGAGGGTGACGCGCGTCTGATCGCCGACGTCGAGCCCGCGCTCGCCGCGAACGACGCGCCCCTCCACGGGCGGGTGCAGCAGCCGGACGAAGACGCCGTTGGGCGTGTCTCCCGTGACCACGGCGTCGAAGGTCTCGCCGATGCGCGACGAGAGGAGCGAGGCCGCCGCCATCTTGCGCACCTCCCGCTCGACGCGCCGTCCCTCGTCCTCCATCCGCGTGCAGCGCGCCGCGATCTCCTCGAGCTCCGCCTCACCGTAGGGCGACGGGGCGCCGGCGAAGGCCGCCTTGAGCTGTCGCTGCGTCACGAGATCGGCGTAGCGCCGGTTCGGCGCCGTCGAGTGGGTGTAGTCGTCGACGGCGAGACCGAAATGGCCCTGCTGTGGCCCTCCCGGAACCTCGACGTCGTATTGGCCGGCGCCC
>JABFXM010000048.1 GCA_013361745.1 Gemmatimonadaceae bacterium
ACCGAAGCCGGTGCTGAGGCTGAGCGATGGCGTGTAGGCGGTCCGCGACTCGCGCACCGAGAGCACCGATGCGCGCTCGCGCTCGCGCAGCGCGACGACCTGCGGGTTCCGCTGGCGCGCGAGTCCGAGCAGCGAGTCGATGCTGAAGCTCAGCGGCGTGATCGCGAAAGAAGTCGTCAGCTGCACGTCCGCGGGCTGCTCGACCCCGAGCTGCTGGAAGAGGCGCAGCTTCTCGATCTCGACCTGATTCCGCGCGTTCAGCGCCGCGACCTGCTGCGTCGCGAGATCGACTTCGGCCCGCTGCACGTCGAGCGCCGTCGCCGAGCCCACCGACGCCCGCGCGCGCGCCAGCTCGACCTGCTGCCGCGCCGCGACGACGAGGGTGTCGGCGAGATCCGCCTTCGCCGCGGCCTGCAGTGCGGTGAGATACTGCTGGGTCACCGTCGAGCGCAGCGTCGACTGCGCGCCGCCGATGTCCGCCTCCACCGCGTCGCGATTGGCGGCGGCGACGCGCGGCGCGATGAGCGAGCCCGCGTTGAGCGTATAGTTCACGCCGACGAAGTAGCTCGAGCCGATGGTGTTCGGGTTGTTGCCGAGGGTGAGGCCGTTGTAGATCTGCCGGCCGCCCTGCTGGTACTGCCCGCTCAGCGACGCGTCCGCACTGGGCAGCAGCGCGCCGTACGCGGCGTACTGTGCCGCGCGCGCGGTGCGGCGGCGCTCCTGGACCTGCTGGAGGTCCGGGTTGTTTCGTCCCGCGAGCATCAGTGCGTCCTCGAGCGAGAGCGCGGGTCCGACCGGGACGGAATCGCGCGACTGAGCACCAAGCGGAGCGGCGGCGAGGACGAGCGCGGCGAGCAGTGAGAGACGCATCTTGGGGGGTCCTGTCGTGTGAGTACGGCGGCACCGTACGCGAAAGGTCGCTCGCGGTTTCAGGGGTACGAAAGCAAAAACGCCCCGCGGGGCGCGGGGCGTCGCCGTCCGCCGCGACTCTGCTAGTGCTCGACCGGAAGCGCGTCGCGAACTGCGACCAGTCCGAGCGCAGGCGCCTCGACTCGAAGCACCCTGCCCGCCGCGTCGGTCCACAACTGCCGCTCGCTGGCCGCGTCGCCGACGACGTAGTGTCGGGCGACCACGTTCGCCCCCGCGATCTCGATGGGTTCGTCTCCTCTCGAGAGTACGCGAAATTGCGCTATAACGTTGCGTCGCGGAAGAACCGCGGTGACCGTATCACGAGCCAGAAGTGTAAGAAAGTAGTATTGATGCGCCTCGCCCTCGTCGAGGATCAGCATCCCGTCGCGCAGGAAGTACTCGCGTGCCGACTCCCCGCGCGGTGTCTGCGAGCGCATCGCCAGCCGGTCGCGCGACACCTGCGCGGTGATCCGCTCTCGCACCTCGCCTCCCTCGCGCGCCTCGAGCTGATAGGCGATCGGAGCCCCCGTGGTGTCGGTGCGCAGCACGGCGACGGTGCGCGCGGTCCCGACGACGGAGGTGCCGCTCGCCACGAGCGTCATCCCGCCGGGCACCGGGGCGCGGACGATCCGGAAATCCTCGCGCCCCGTCCGGCCGCCGACGGTGATGGTGAAGCTCCCCTCGTCCACCACGGAGACCTGGGCGCGAAGGGGCGCGCCGGCGGCGAGCATGGCCGCGGCGATGAGCAGTCGAGTCCGCATACCGTGTGATACCCGGAATGCGCCGTGGGGGTTCACGAGACCGGGGCGGGAGCGAGGAACACGCGCTCGCTGATCCGGCTGCGGATTCGTTCGTAGAGCGCGCGCCACTTCTCCGCGGTGGCGAGCGTGGGTCGGCCGTTGGAGCCCGCGCTCCCCTTGGGCACCTTCAGCCAACCCCGCCGGTAACGTCGCAGCTCTTCGCGCGACATCATATAATCCTGCGCGAGCTCCATGCGGACGAGCTGCGGCGCGAGGAAGAGCATGATCGAGGTGTCCACCTCGTCCCCGTGCATCGGCTCCGTCTGCCCCTGGAGCAGATCGACGAAATCGATGTTGAAGATGTCGACGACACGGACGCGCGCGCCCGCGGTCACCACGGTCGCCATCGCCTCCTGATGCGGATCGTGCTCGTGCGCCGTCAGGAGGATGAACTCGCGGACGCCGCTGGCCTCCCAGGAGGCGAGCAGGTCGTTGAGGGCGCGATGGAGGGTCTTCTTCCGGAGCGATCCGTTGCCGGCGAAGGCGCGCTCGGTGTCGACGTTCACTCCGTACTCGACGGTCGGTGCACGCAGCACGCCGAACTCCGCTGACAGGTCATCGGCGAGCCGCTCGACGATGAACGTGTCGCAGCCGAGCGGGAGGTGAGGTCCGTGCTGCTCGCAGGTGCCGACGGGAACGATGAGGCGCGGGTCGTCGGCGAGGACCGCGGCGACCTGCGAGGGAAGCAGCTCTTTGAGGCGGCGCGGTGCGTCCGCCGGGAGTGACGAGGCCATCTCGACTGGGAACGAAGTGCAGACGACGCGCCGGTCCGCGGCGATCGACAACGGGCTCACGCCATGGGGCTTCGCGCTGGCGCTGGCGACGCTGGCTCTCGCCGGCTGGCTGCGCGAGACTCGCGTAGAGTATCTCCTCGTCGGCTGGGCCGCCACGCTGGTCTCGGCGATCTTCATCGCCCCCGGGGCAGGGCGTGAGCGGTTCTGGCGCGGCGCCGCGACCGTGCTCGCCTTCGCGGCGTGCGCCGCGCTCTCGTTCGCGCAGCACGCCATCGGCCGCGCGCGCGACGACTGGCCGCGCTATTCCGCGGCGCTTCGCGGCGCCGCGACCGACCGGATGCGTGTCGAGCTCGACGCGCTCGCGAAGCAATTCACCGAGGGTGCGCGCGCCGCCGTCGCCGCCCCCGGCGACCGCGCACGCGCCTTCGACCGGCTCGCCTCCCTGGCCGGTGGTCCGGGGGAGCGCGGGGTCGTG
>JABFXM010000005.1 GCA_013361745.1 Gemmatimonadaceae bacterium
CGCCACCGCGCGCGCGGCACGAGGCGTCGTATCCGCCGCGATGCCGGCGGCGCGCAGCGCGCTCGCCACCAGCTCGAGCGGCGATTTCACCTTGGCGCGGTACGCCGCGCGCGAGAAGAACTCGGGGCTCGTCACGATCGTGCGAACGACCTCGCGCAGGTCACCGTTCGTGCGCTCGTAGGTGCCCGCCGCGCGATCGACAAGCGCCGGCGGCGGGTCGTCGCTCACGAAGCGACGAGCGAGCGTCTTCGCGACCATCCGTGCCGTGGACGGATGCCGCGCGAGGATGTCGAGCACCCGCTCGCCGTCGGACTCACCGCCTCCCGCGCGGATCCGGATGCCGAGCACGGTCTTCTCGCCGGCGTCGTGCAGCGCGGGCCGGAAGACGAACCCGCCGCCTTCGCGCGGCGCGGCGATCGACCACCCGGTGAACGCGCGCGCCACCTCGATCACGTCGTGCTGCGTGTATCCGCCGTCCACGCCCAGCGTATGGAGCTCCATCAGCTCGCGCGCGTAGTTCTCGTTCAGCCCACGCGGCGCACGCGGGCCGCGCTGCACGATGGGGCGCCGCCCTCCACGGCGGGCGAGCGTGGGGTGCAGCGAGTCGGCCGCGCTCTGCCAGTTGTCCAGATAGAACAGCATCGCCGGGCTGTGCGCGACGGCGCCGAGCAGATCGCGGAACTTCCCCAGGACATGCGGGCGGATCGCGTCCTCCTCGTACTGCGCGAGATAGAGCCGCACCGGACCCTTCCCCGCGAAGACGCTGAAGTGATTCGCCCAGAGGTCGACGAGCACCTCCTCGAGCTGTCGCTCGCTCGACGTCGCGCGCGCCAGTCGCGCCGACTGGACCTCGCGTCCGACGTCGTTGTAGCGCATCTGGACGGCACGACGCGCGGCGCTGTCGTTCGCCGCACCGGCGTGCGGCGGCGCGAGATCGCCGAGCAGATCGGCGGGTCTCGCGTGGAGCAGAGGGAACGCCTGCATCAGCTGGTCGCTCGTGCGGTCGGAGATGCGGTCCGGATGCAGCTGCTCGTCGATCCATCGATCGACGCCCATGTCGCGGACGCGTGCGATCTCTCCCGGGCGCGGTCCGAACGCGAGGCGGTCCAGAGCCTGGCGCGCCTGCTCCTCGGCGGAAAGCTCGCGGTTCGCGGCCAGCTCGGCGGACGCCGTCGCCGCGGTGCGCTGGCGGGGAATCGCGCATGCAGAGAGGGCGAAGAGCAGCAGCACGACGTGACGTTGCCGCGGTCGCATGTGGGGACAGACGCCGCGACTCCGCGTTTCGTTAACGGGTCGGGTCGTGAGTACTGGCCCCCGTCTTGCCCCGCTCGCTTTCTTCCAACGCCAGACCACCATGTCCATGTTCTCTCGCACGACCCGCGCGTCGGCGCTCCTGAGCGCGAGCGCCGCCCTCTGCCTCCTCGCCGCCTGCGAAGTCGTGAGCAGCGACAAGTCGAAGCGCGACACGACCACCGTCGCGCCGACGGCCGGGGCGGTGCCGTCGACCGATTCTTCCGCCCGAGGCGGGGTGCCCGCGGCGCCCTCGGACTCGCTCGCGAACACGGTCGCTCGCGACAGCGGTGTCGTCACCCTCTCGGCGGAGCAACCAGTTCGTGGCGGAGTTCTGTTCGCGCTCGCGGAAGGGCTCGCGCCGGATATCCCGCGCTGCAGCTGGAAGGGCGCGCCCCTGCCGTGCTATCGCGCCGCGAAGGGAGTGCTCGCCATCGTCCCGCTCCCCGCCGACGAACCGGCCGGCACCTTCACGCTCACCTTCGACCGGCCGACGGGCCGCGTCACGCGGCAGATCACGGTCGCCGATCACGACTTCGGGCGCGAGCTCGTGTTCCTCGATTCCGCGCACTACGCGCTCGTGAAGCGCAGCGCCGACGTGGCGCGAGACGCTCGCGCTCTCCGCGCGGTGCTGGCGGGAGAGTCCGACACGCGATTCTGGAGCGGCAGCTGGGGCGCCCCCGTGAAAGGCGCGCACGGCGGCGGGTACGGCGCGGAACGGTTCTACTATCGCGCCGTCGACTCGTCCCGGGCGATCCGTCTCGGGCCCGAGCTCAAGACACGCGGCACCTTCGGGCTCGACACCGTCGTGGCCGCGTCGCGCGACGTCCCCTCGTGGCGGCACGCGGGCGTCGATCTTCCCGCATCGCGCGGGACGAGCGTCGTCGCGCCCGCGGCCGGGCTCGTCGCCGACGTCGGCGACTACATCCTCACCGGCCATACCGTGATCATCGATCACGGTCAGGGGGTTCACTCCGCGTACTTTCACCTCGATACCGCGCTCGTTCAGCGCGGCGATCGCGTCGCGGCTGGCCAGCGTATCGGCCGCGTCGGCGCGACGGGGCTCGCCACGGGACCGCACCTCCACTACGGCATCTACGTCCACGGGAAGGACGTCGATCCGGCGGCATGGGCCGCGATGCCGGCGTTCGCTCGTGACCAAGCCGACGCTGGAAAGTCCAACAAGTGAGTAGCAGAGTGCGCCCGACGTAGCGATCGATCGCGAACCAACTCTTGGTTCGTGGGTATCGGTTGCTACGGGGGTTGGGAAGCACGCGGTTCGGGGGCGCAACTCGCTTGCGTCACTGGACCGCGTGCCATATGGTCAAAGTCCTGGCCGCGCCCCCTCCCTGAACACGGGCGCGCCTTCCTGCCGAGGTGTCCCATTCGCATCGATGACCTGACACGGCTGCCGTTGCGCAGCACGTTCATCGAGGCCGCTACGGCCGCGATGGAGCTGGCGCGCGCCGAAGGCCGCGCCGTGTCGCTCATCGTCATGGACGTCGACCACTTCAAGCTGGTCAACGACACCTATGGCCACCTGCAGGGCGACGACGTTCTCGTCGGCGTCGCGGAGCTGATCCTCAAGAACCTGCGCGCCTCCGACGTCGCCGCGCGCTACGC
>JABFXM010000417.1 GCA_013361745.1 Gemmatimonadaceae bacterium
TCCCGGGGGCGAAGGGGTGTACATCTTCGGCTCCCTGATCTTCGACGAGCTCGCGCGGACGCGCGGGGCGGCGAGCATCCGCCGCTACATCGACTACAGCAGCGCGTACATCCTCCCCTTCCAGCTCGACCGCACCGCGCGCGCGAGCTTCGGCGAGAGCTTCAGCGCCGCGCTGCGAGCCGTCCGCGACTCGGCGCTGCGCTCGGTCGATCCGGGTCGCGAGCCGTTAGGCGGGTGGCGCATCCTCGCCGGCGGGTTCGACGCGTTGCGGGCGCCGCGCCGCCAGGGCGACGGCATCGTGTTCGGCGGCGACCGCGGGAAGGAGACACCCGGTGCCTACCGGGTGGACACGCTCGGCGCCCTGCGGCGGATCGGGCGCCGGACGACCGCGGGAACGAACGTGCCGCTCGCCGACGGCGGGATCCTCACCGCGCAGCTCGAGTTCACCTCGCCGTACGAGATCCGCTCGGACCTCTACGTGCAGCGCGGCCGCCGGCTGCATCGGCTCACGTACGGTGCGCGGCTCGATGCGCCCGACGCGCGCGCGGACGGCGAGATCGTCGCCGTGCAGGCGGTGACCGGGACGACGGTGCTCGCGCGCGTGTCGCGCGACGGGCGACGCATCCGCGCGATCACGAGCGCGGCGGCGGACACGCAGTGGGCGCAGCCCCGCTGGTCTCCCGACGGCCGCGCCATCGCCGCGGTGAAGCTCGTCCACGGCGGGCGGTCGCAGATCGTGGTGCTCGACAGCGCCGGCGCGCAGCTTGGCGTCGTCGCCGACGAGCGTGGATCCGTGAGTGCCGCGCCGGCGTGGAGCGAGGACGGGCAGACGATCCTCTTCACCAGCGATCGCAGCGGGCTCTCCGAGGTGTACGCCGCCCACGCGCCCTCGGCGAGCGAGAGCCGACCGGCGGGCGAGATCGCTCGCGTGAGCAGCGCGACGACGGCGCTCGCTGAACCGCTCGCGCTCGGCCGCTGCACGGGCGAGGGAGGGTGCACGGATCAGCGCCTCGCCGTCAGCGACCTGCGCGCGAATGGATGGGCGCTGGGAAGCGGGGTCGCGCGGCCCGGCGCGTCCGAGCCGGCTGCAGCGGAGAGCGCGGGCGACACCGCGCGTCGCGCGTTGCCGACGGCGCACGACAGCTCGGCGGCGCAGCCGTACCGGCCGCTGCGACAGCTCCTCCCGCGCTACTGGATCCCGGTCGTCTACAGCGACAACAGCCTGCTCGTCCTCGGTGCCGCGACCTCGGGGTCCGACGTCGTCGGGCGTCACAGCTACGACGCGTCGGCGGAGGCGGCGACGAAGTGGGGAGAGGTCGGCGGTGCCTTCTCCTACAGATGGGCGGGACTGGGGATGCCGCTCGTCGATCTCGCCGTATCGCAGGCATGGGACGGCGCGGGAACGGCGATCGACCGCAGCACGGGTGCGCCGTTAGGCGACATCCGGCGCCGGACGCGCACCGCCAGCGCGGGGCTCGTCTGGAGCCGCCCGCGGACGCGCTACGCTCTCGCGGCGAACGCCGTCGGCGGCGTGGAGGCGCGTGACTACGCGACACATCCGGCGTGGCTCCGCGATGCCTTCACCAGCGACTTCCTGCGACGCACGCACCGGCGCCCCTTCATGCTCGGCGGGCTCGCCGCGTCGAACGTCCAATCGCCGGCACGCAGCATCTCGGTCGAGGATGGCGTGTCCGCATTCGTCAGCGCGCAGCGGCTGTGGGATCCGGACGAGAGGAGCGGCGGCCACACGCGCACGGTCGGCGCGCTCGCCGGCTATCGCTCACTTCCGCTTCCCGGCTACGCGCACCACGTGCTCGCGCTGCGCGCGGCCGGCGGGTGGAGCGACTCCCAGGACCCGGGCGAGTTCACCGTCGGCGGCGTCTCGGGCGACGCCATCGCGATCGGCGGGACGGACATCGGCGGATCGAGCGACTTCCCGATCCGTGGCTACGTCTCGGGCGCGCTCGCGGGGACGAGGGCGGTGGCGGCGTCGGCGGAGTATCGTGCGCCGCTCGTCATCCCCGCGCGTGGCGCGACGATCTTCTTCCTCGACCGGAGCTCCGTGAGTCTCTTCGCGGACGCGGCGACGGCGTGGTGCGGCACGAACGCCGTCGCGCTCGGCTGCACGGGCGGGCGGACTCCCGGCAGCCCTCTCGTCTCGGTGGGGGGCGAGCTCGTGCTCCATCTCGCGATCTTCTACGACGCCCCGTTGACGCTGCGTATCGGCGCCGCGAAACCGGTGGGCCGGCTGCGCGATGCGATGGCCGCGAGCAGCGCGGTCTACGTCGCCGCGGGCCGCGCCTTCTGAGCGCAGACACCATGTCCGAGCTCCCGCGCGTGCACGCCGACGCCTTCGTCCATCCTGATGCACTCGTCTACGGCGACGTGACCCTCGGAGCGCGCGCATCGGTCTGGCCGACCGCGGTGCTGCGTGGCGACTCGGCGCCGATCGTCGTCGGCGCCGAGTCGAACGTGCAGGACGGCACCGTCGTGCACGTCGACGCGGGAGTGCCGTGCACCATCGGCGCGCGCGTCGCGATCGGTCATCGCGCGATCGTGCACGGCGCGACGGTCGAGGACGACTGCCTGATCGCGATGGGCGCGATCCTGCTGAACCACGTGCGTGTCGGCGCGGGCTCGATCATCGGCGCGGGCGCGCTGTGCACGGAAGGGATGGTCGTCCCTCCGGGGTCGCTGGTGGTCGGGATCCCTGGCCGAGTGGTGCGCGAGGTGAGCGCGGCGGAGCGGGAGCGCATCCGGAAGACCGTCGAGAGCTATCTCTCGTTGCAGCAGCGTCACCGGGCGGGGGAGTTCCCGCGATGGAGCGGGCGCTGAGGGAACGGTGTCGTCGCTGCTTCGGCTGTGAATAACAGAAGGCACGAAGGCACGAAGGTGTTGTCCTCAAAGCCTTC
>JABFXM010000361.1 GCA_013361745.1 Gemmatimonadaceae bacterium
GCGTCGCGTCGAACGCGGCGAACAGGAAGCGGAACCACCAGCGCCGCGCCCGGAGCGCGATGCGCGTGAGCACCCAGTTCGCGGCCATCGCGAGCCCGGCGACCGACACGATGGTGACGTAGCTGACGCCGATCGCGCCGAAGATCTTGGCGCAGAAGAACGACAACGCGATCGCGAGCGTGCTCACCAGCCGGCGCCGGTGGCCGAGGCGGAAGGTGATCAGGTCCTTCTCGAGCTCTTCCTCGCTGGAGCGCAGCCGCGTGGCGTGCGGCGGCGAGCCATCGGCGATTCGTCGCGCGGTACCGCCCGCGGGATCTGGAACGAGTCCACCTGGCACGGGTGTCGTCGTCCGCTCGTCGACCGGGATCACGTTCTCTCGTATCGGGCTCGAGGATACTTACCGCTGCGGACAGGGTTACCGATGGAATGGATGCTGCATTCCAAGGATGCTGCGCCCGCAGGGCTGTCACGAAAGTGGCAGCCTGTAACCTTTCACGACGATCGACCTCGGTCGGCGGAAACTCTCCTTCCGGTGCTCGAAGCAGAACGCACCCCTGTCCAACGACTGACTCACCAGGTCGTCGCGTCGCTCCAGGCAGAAGCGCCCGCGCTCGCGGCTCGCTGGAGAACGGACGGCGTCCGCGTGGCGCCGGGCGCACCGACGATGGCCGCCGACACTCCACAGAGTGGCGAGATCGTGCGCGCTCTGGACGCGCTCGCGCGCGGGATCTCGGGAGAATCCTGCTGGCAAGATGATCTGATCCGCGCGGGGTGGGCGCTGGGCGCGGAGGAGTTCCGGTTAGGCGCCTCGCTGCCGGCGCTGCTCAAGCAGCTGGACCTGATGGAAGCGATGACGCTCTACGCCGTGGAGACGGCGGCGGCTCGCGACGACACCGCCACGGCCGCGGACGGCATCGCCATCGCGCGCCGGCTGCAGCGTGCCCGATCGCTGCTCTCCCTCGCGACGGTGAAGGGGTTCGTCGAGGAATACCTCGACGGGACGCGCGCGCGCTACCGCTCGCTGCGCCACGACATCCGCAATCCACTCGGCACCATCCGGACGGCGGTGTCGTTGATGGAGGACGAGACGATTCCCGCGGACATGCGCGCGAACCCGCGCTTCCGCGCGATGGTGAAGCGGAACGCGACCTCGATCGACACGATGGTCGGCCGTCGGCTCGGGGACGGTGCGGCGCGCGAGGAGGCTTTCGCGTGGCACGACGTGCCGCTCGCGGACGTCGTGCGTACCGTGCGTCGCGACCTGCGCGAGGACGCGGCCGAGGCGCACTGCGGGGTGATCATCGAAGAGCCGCTGCCGACCGTGCGCACCGACGCGCTCGGTGCGGAGCTTCTTCTGCGCATGGTGGTCGCCGCGGTGCTGCGCGGGGCGGCGACGCACAGCGACGTCACCGTCTCGCTGGCGGAACAGAACGACAGGACGGTCGTGCTGGCGGTCCGCCACGAGCCGAACGGGCTTCGCAGCGGGGAGCGTGAGGCAGGGCTGGCGCTCGCCGAACGGCTGGCGCGAAAGATGGGCGCGCGCGTCTGGGAGGACGACCTGGTCTACATCGCGCTCCCGGTTTCACCCGCCGATGAGGGGGAGAATATCGCTGGCGCGCGACAGGGCACGGACTGAGTATCCCGCCGCCTCGATCGCCTCCCGTCCCCCTTCCTCTCGATCGACCAGCGCCAGCACCCCGAGGATCCGGCCACCCGCGGCGGCGACGGCCGTCGCGGCCTTGAGCGCCGAGCCGCCGGTGGTGATCACGTCCTCGATCACGACGACGCGGTCTCCCTCGCGGAAGGGACCCTCGACGAGCTTTCCCGTGCCGTGGGTCTTCGCTTCCTTGCGAACGGTGAACGCGCGGACAGGCGCCGTTGTCGCGGCGCTCGCGTATGCGATCGCGTAGCTGATCGGATCGGCGCCGAGCGTGAGGCCGCCGACGCTGTCGGGGTCCCACCTCGCCGCCGCGAGCTCCGCGAGCGCAAGAGGCCCGATGAGCGCAAGCCCGTCGGGGCTCATCGCGGTCAACCGCGCGTCGACGTAGAAGTTCGAGGTGCGCCCCGAGGCGAGGGTGAACTGCCCGCGGCGCGCGGACCGCTCGGCGAGCAGGTGGTGAAGTCGGGCGCGGTCGTTGGTCGGCATGGTCGCGGAGGATAGATGGCGGCGTCGAACCCGTCAACGCGCCTCGGCCATCCCGTTGCCCGGCGAAGTGCACGGCCGTACTGTGAGGGCTTCCACGTCCTCTTCGCTTCGTGCCAGGAATCGCCCGCGGCTATCGTCGCTCGTCGCTCGTCATCGGCGCCGTGATCGTGTTCGTGCTCGGCGGGCTCTATGCCACCGACCGGGCGCTGACGCAGGCGTCGCGGGAGCGGCTACGCGTCGACGCGGCGGAGTCGGCGACGCTCGTCGAGAGCTTTCTCTCGCAGCGTGCCGAAGCGCTGGTCGCGCTGCGCGCCATCTATGCCGATGGCCAGGTCTCGAACCATCGCGCCGCGCTGTCCGAGTACACCGTCGCGCTCACCGATTTTCTTCCGGGCATCCGCAGACTGTGGATCGCCGACTCGAGCGGAAAGATCGTGGACGACGTCGCCGTGACCGGCGGTGAGCACCTTCCGGCGGCGGACATGGACACGATCCACACACTGGGCCTCGACTCGCTCGCCGCGCACGCGCGCTCGACCGCGCGCCCGCTGCTGTCGGCGCCCGGCCAGCTGTTCGGTGATACGCGGGGGGTCGTGATGATGATGCCTCTCTGCGGCCAGCCGCGCCGGCGCTGCGCCGGCTTCATCGCGGCGCTTCTCTCTTCGGATGCGATCCTCGCCACCGCGCTGCGTCCCGCCCCGATCGAGCAGAGCGATCTTCTGGTACTCGCGGGGAACGACACCGTGACGTCGCGCCAGGG
>JABFXM010000181.1 GCA_013361745.1 Gemmatimonadaceae bacterium
GTGCAGCTCGCCGACGCGCGCGCGGACGACATCGAGGCGGGCGTCGTCCCAGGGCGGCGGCAACGGGAACCGCGCGTCCTCGGCGCGGAGCGCGAGCTGCTCGTTGAACTCCGGGGCCGTCCATCGTGGGACCGTGCCGTCCCGTTCCCGGTCGAAGAGCCCGACGAGATGCTCGACGAGCACCGCCTCGCGCGGAATCGCGCCGCGCGCGCCCTTGCCGCCGGTGTCGGCGATGTCCCAGCCGTCGGCGACGAGGCCGAAGAATCCCGCGCCGATCTCCAGCGTCGTCTCGACGGCGAAGTGGGTGAGATCGTGGAGCGGGAAGAAGCGCGCGTTAGGCTGGTCGTGGAGCTGCCAGCTGGCCGAGCCGTCGCGGCGGGTGCAGCGGAGGAGGTATCGCCCGTCGGCGCGCTTCCCGAGCTCGACGCGGAGCTCGGGAAGACGCGACGCGTCAGAAGCTGACGACGACGCCGACGCGCGTCGTGAGGTTGTGGTCCTGTCCCCTGACATAGCCGAAGCGCTCCTGCGCGTTCCACGACACGCCCTTCAGACCGAGCTTCACCTGGAAACCCGCGAGCGCCTCGAGCCCGAGCTTCGCGCCGTCCCACTGCTTGCCCGTGCCGCCGCTCCAGTTCGCGCCGACGCTGCCGCCGGCGTACGGGGTGAAGCTCCCACCGCCTCCCGGTTGAAGCGCGGCGTCGTACGACACCGACGTCTGCGTCGGCCCGCCGTTGTCCTGCTTCGTCCAGTCGACGCCGAGCGAGGTGCTGAGCTGCACGGGCGCCTTCTTCGCGCCGAGGGTCAGCTGGTACTGCGCGCCGCCGCCCCACGCGTTCGTCTTCGAGTTGACGGCGCGCTGATAGTTCGCGTGCACTTCGCCGGCGGAGCTCTGTGCCGCGGCCGTCGTCGCGCACAGGCAGAGTGCCACCGTCATCGAACCAAGAACTTTCCGCATGAACGATCCTCATGGTTGAAGTCGTTCACGCTCAATGCAGAGGGTGGACCAGAGCGCGGGCGCGACGGCTGGTGCTCGTTGCGCACCGAAGTCAGGATCCGAACGCCACCGTACCGATGCGATGCCTGCGCGCGCCGAGCGTCAACCTCCCGTGTGCGCGCCGTGGAAGAGAACGAAGAGAGTGCCGAGCAGCACGATGATCACGACCACCGAGACGATGATCCCGACCATCTTCGACGCTTCCTTGCCGCGGCCTGCCATGGGTCTTCTCCGAGTCGCTGCCTGACGATCCGCTTCGCACCGTTCCCGCGCCGGTGAGTCGCACCGAACGTGCCGCCGTCAGTACGTCTTCCACAGGCCGGGCGTCACGAACTCCACCGAATGCCCCGCCGGATCGCGCACGTAGAGACTCGTCCCGCCGCGGGGCCAGCGGACCTCGCTCTCGATCACGACCCCGCTCGCGCCGAGATGTTCGCGCCAGGCATCGAGCGCGTCCGCGTCGATCGCGAAGGCGACGTGTTGTGAGCCCGACGCACCATGCGGCGGAACGACCCCGCCCGGGGTCGGCAGCGGCTCGCTGGTCGCGCCGCGCTGGAACAGCAGCAGCACGCTCGCGCCGCTGACGTCGAGCGCGAGCAGTCGCTGGGTGTCGAGCAGCACCCTCGCGCCGAGCGTGTCGACGTAGAATGCGCGCGCGGCGGCGAGGTCCTCGACGTAGAGCGCGGTCTCCAGTACCCGGCGAAGCGCGGGCGCGTCGCTCATCCTCGTGAGTGGTCGGTGGGTCGCACGGAATCTGCGATCCGGTCGTGACGCGCGTCAGTATCGACGAGAACGCGCGCCGCTTCACCGGGTACGACGCATCATGCGATTCTCCGACGATTTCCACCGCGCCTTCGAGACCGACGGCCGCGACGATCCAGAGCTCGAGGCCGAGCTCGACGATGACTTCCCACTTGGCGACGGCACCGCCGAGATGGAGGCGACGGTCCACTGCCCGTACTGCGCCGAAGCGGTCGAGATCGCCCTGGATCCGGGAAGCGGGTCGGTGCAGGACTACATCGAGGACTGCGCGGTCTGCTGCCAGCCCTGGCGGGTGAGCGTCGTGTATCACGAGGACGGAAGCGCGGCGGTCTCGCTGACCGCGCTCGACGCCTGACGGTCGTCGGGACTCTCCTCCGGACGGGACCGTCGGCATCGCGATTGCGCTTTACCCGGGCTCGACCAGGAGGGACGATGATCAAGCTCACACACGCGGCGCGTCGGGGTGCCGCGACCCTGATGATCCTGACGCTCGGCGGATGCGCGCAGCTCGGGTCGGTGGGGAACGTCCTCGGCGGAGTGCTCGGCGGCGGCGGGCAGAACCAGGTGCAGGGCGTCGTGCGCGGAGTCGACACCCGCGCGCAGCAGATCGTGATCCAGCAGTCGGACGGATCGAGCGTCGCGCTCGCGTATGACTCGCAGACGCAGGTCGTCTATCAGAACCAGAACTACTCCGTGACCTCGCTCGATCCGGGCGATCAGATCACCGCGCGCATCCAGAGCACGAACAACGGCGGGTACTATACCGACCTGGTGCAGGTCGATCAGCCGACGTCGGGAAGCGGGAGCCCCAGCGGGAACGTGCAGACGATCCAGGGCACCGTGCGCCAGGTGGACACCGCGAACGGACTCTTCTCCCTCGACGTCGCGAACTACGGGACCGTCATCGTCGCGCTCCCCTACAACGTGAGTCGCACCGATCAGAACCGGTTCATGAGCCTGCGCAGCGGGGACCGCATCCGCATCGCCGGCGTCTTCCTCAACAACCAGCGCGTCGAGCTGCGGCAGTTCTACTAGTCGGTACCGCGAGCCCGCGGTCCTTTCTTCGCCGCGGGCTTCCAGCGGCCGGGCGTGAACGCGGGAATCGTCTCGCCGCGCGCCGAGTGTGAGATGAGCGCCGCCAGCCGCC
>JABFXM010000432.1 GCA_013361745.1 Gemmatimonadaceae bacterium
TCCTGGCGCGCCATCGGTTCGTCGACCGGCGGCTCGCTCGGCGCGACGTCGAGCACCGTGTTGCCGCCCTCTTCCTCGTCGACGTCGCGCAGGATGCCCATCGCGTCGTAGCGCTTCGTCGCGCGCCGCGGCTCGGCGCTCGGCACCGGCATCGGCGGCGGCGCCTCCTGATAGACGATCTGCATCTTCAGGAACCGCTCGGTGAAGGTGTGGTAGACGTCCGCCATGAGATCGACGAACATCGAGTACGCCTCCTGCTTGTACTCGACGAGCGGGTCGCGCTGTCCCCACGAGCGATAGCCGATCGCGTTGCGCAGCTGGTCGAGATCGTGGAGATGATCCTTCCACTTCTCGTCCAGCACGCTCAGCATCACGAAGCGCAGGAAGTCGTCGCCGACTTCGGCGACGCTCTTCAGCTTCTCGTCGAACGCGCGGCGCCCGGCCTCGACGACGACGCGGCGGACCTCGGACAGCTCGCTCGGCCGGCGCGCGTCGTCCGCGAGATCGGGGACGACGAGCATGTAGTGCATGAGGAGATCCTGCGCGAGCAACTCGTGATCCCACACGCCGTCGTCCCCGGCGAGAGCGACCGCGTCCTCGACGCGCTTGCCCAGCGCCTTGTCGAACATGCCCTGCGCCTCGCCCTTCAGCTCTTCACCGCCCTCGAGCGCGAACGACCGCAGCGAGTAGATCACCTCGCGCTGCTGGTTCATCACGTCGTCGTACTCGAGCAGGCGCTTGCGGCTCTGGAAGTTCTGCAGCTCGACGCGCTTCTGCGCCTGCTCGATGGAGCGCGTGATCAGCGGGTGCGTGAGCACGTCGCCCTCCTGCGCACCCATGCGATCCATGAGCCGAGCGATGCGCTCCGACCCGAAGAGCCGCATCAGGTCGTCCTCGAGCGAGAGGAAGAACTGCGACGCGCCCGGGTCGCCCTGGCGGCCGGCGCGGCCGCGCAGCTGGCGGTCGATCCGGCGCGACTCGTGACGCTCGGAGCCGATGATGTGAAGGCCGCCGATCTCCTCGATCTGCACGTCCTTTCCTTCCTCGTCCTTCACCACCGACGGCGCGGAGTCCCGCACGCCCTGACCGAGCTTGATGTCGGTACCGCGGCCGGCCATGTTCGTCGCGATCGTGATCGCGCCCTTCTGCCCCGCCTCCGCGACGATCTCCGACTCGCGCTGGTGGTACTTCGCGTTGAGGACGTTGGGCTTCAGCCCCTCGCGCCGGAACAACCGGTCGAGCGTCTCCGAGACCTCCACGCTCACCGTGCCGATGAGCACCGGGAAGCCGAGGCCGTTGAGGCGCTTCGCCTCCTCGATGATCGCGTTGTACTTCTCGCGGCGCGTCTTGAAGACGAGATCGTTCCGGTCGTCGCGGATGATCGGCTTGTTCGTCGGGACGACGGCGACCTCGAGCCCGTAGATCTGGAAGAACTCACCCTCTTCCGTCTCCGCGGTGCCCGTCATTCCCGCCAGCTTGTCGTACATGCGGAAGTAGTTCTGGATGGTGACGGTCGCGAGCGTCTGCGTCTCGCCCTTCACCTGGACTCCTTCCTTCGCCTCGACCGCCTGGTGCAGCCCCTCGGACCAGCGACGGCCCGGCATCGTGCGGCCGGTGAACTCGTCGACGATGAGGACCTGACCCTCCTGCACGACGTAGTTCACGTCCTTCTCGTACAGGGCGTGCGCGCGCAGCAGCTGGTGCACGATGTTGAGCGTCTCGCTCTTCGTCGCATACTCGATCTCGATGTCGCGCTTGCGCTGCAGGCGCTCCGCCGCGGAGAGCGAGTGGTCGCGCTCGAGATGGTGCACCTGCTCGGAGATGTCGGGGAGGACGAACGCCTCGTGATCCTCCGGCGACATGAAGTCCACGCCGCGATCGGTGAGATGGACGCTGTGGCCCTTCTCGTCGAGCACGAAGAGAAGATCCTCCTCGAGATCCCCGAATTCCTGCTTGCTCGCGGAGAGCTTGCGGTCGGCGATGTGGTCGAGCTCCATCTTCTGGATCAGCGACTTCACCCCGGGCTCCTGCATCACCTTCAGCAGGCGCTTGTTCTTGGGGGAGCCGAGCCGCGCCTTGTAGAAGGCGAGCGACGCCTCGCGCGTGTCGCCCTTCTCCAGCGCGCGCTCGCCGTCCGCGACGAGCTGGTTGACGAGCTCCGTCTGCTTCCGGACGAGCCGGCCGACCGCCGCGTTGTGCGCGAAATAGGCGCCATCGCTGTCGTCGCCGCCCACCGGGCCGGAGATGATCAGCGGCGTGCGGGCCTCGTCGATGAGGACGGAGTCCACCTCGTCGACGATGGCGAAGTTGTGGCCACGCTGCACCCGCTGCTCGAGCGAGGGCACCATGTTGTCGCGCAGATAGTCGAAGCCGAACTCGTTGTTCGTGCCGTACGTGATGTCGCAGAGGTACGCGGCACGGCGCTGCGGCGTCCCCGGCTCCGTGTCGTCGATGCAGCCGACGGTGAGCCCGAGGTACGTGTACAGGTGCCCCATCCACTGCGAGTCGCGGCGGGCGAGGTACGAGTTGACGGTGACGAGATGCGCGCCCTTGCCGGGCAGCGCGTTGAGGTACAGCGGCAGCGTCGCGACGAGCGTCTTTCCTTCACCGGTCGCCATCTCGGCGATCTTGCCCAGGTGAAGCTGGATGCCGCCCATGAGCTGGACGTCATAGGGGACCATGTCCCACGTCAGGTCGTGCCCCGTCACCTGCACCGTGGTGCCCAACAGACGGCGCGCCGCCTCGCGGACGGTCGCGAACGCCTCGGGGAGGATCTCGTCGAGGACCTCGGCGGTCGCCTCGCGCAGCTCACCCTCGCGGCCACCGCGCCCATCCGGCCCCGAGAGCTCGTTGTCGAGACGGGCGCGCTCCCCCGGATCGGCGGCGTTGCGCTTCTGC
>JABFXM010000216.1 GCA_013361745.1 Gemmatimonadaceae bacterium
GAACGGCGCGGATCCCCATCGCGCGCGCCTGCGCGATCGCCTCGCGCGTCTCGGCGAGTCCCTCGCTCGAGGCGAGATACTGCCCGACGCGGTCGCGCTCCATCCCGCTGGCGACGGCGAGCGTGGTCAGCAGCCCCGGGTCGGCGACGTTTCCCCCGCGCGTGAAGTGGGCATCGAAGAGGCGCTCGGCGAGCGTGCGCTGGACCGCGGCGCCGTATTCCCGTTCGGCGAGCCGAAGCAGGCGATGCGCGGTGATGGTGTTGACGGCGACGGCTTCGTCCCAGCGGACGTCGATTCCCTCGCCCGCGGCCGCGGCACTCACGCGGTCGAGCATGGCGCGGACGTTCGCGCCGAACTTCGTGCGCAGCGACTCGATGAGTGGAGCGGGGGTGGATGGCGCATCGGGGTCCAACTGATAGGGACGAAAGACGACGTCGACGTCGTCGCGGCCGGTGAACGACTGCAGCGCCTTCGCGAAGCGGCGCTCGCCGATGTAGCACCACGGACAGACGACGTCCGAATAGATCTCGACCTGCATGCCGGGCTTCTCCAGGTGATGGGGGGACGCGCGCTCTACGCGGGGCGCCGACCCATCGTTCCCTGCAGGATGCACGCTAGGCGGCCGACAGCCCCTCAGTCCTGCTGGTAGAGCTCGACCCCCGCCTGCGTCACGCGATGCGAGACGAGCGGAAGCGGCGGGTCGGCTTCGTCGGCGATGACGATCGCCGTGCGCAGGGTGGCGCGGCCAGCGTCGACGCCGGCGCGGTCGCCGGCGAAGACGGTGGCCAGTGGTTCGCCGACCTCCACCCAGTCCCCGGGCTTCGCCGTGATGACGAAGCCGACGCTGGGGTCGACGACGTCCTCGATCTTCGTGCGGCCGCCGCCGAGCGCGATGATCCCGCGACCGATCGCGCGCGGCTCGACGCGGGCGACGAAGCCGCGACGGGGCGCCGTGCAGAGCTCGACGTGTGACGCCTGCGGCAGTACGGCGGGATCCTCGACGACACCGGGGTTGCCCCCCTGCGCTTCTATTATCTCCTGCATCTTCTCGGCGGCGCGACCAGTGCCGATCGCCTTCTCGAGCTCGCGGCGAGCGGAGTCGATGTCGGCGGCGACACCGCCGAGGACGAGCATCTCAGCGCCGAGCGCGTAGGTGACCTCCATGAGATCGGGCGGCCCGTCACCCTTGAGCGCGAGCATCGACTCCTCGACCTCGAGCGCGTTGCCGCATGCCCTGCCTAACGGCCGGTCCATCGCCGTGACGAGGGCGACCGTGGGGCAGCCGCGGTCGGCGCCGAGCTCGATCATCGTCCGCGCGAGGTCGAGTCCGCGATCCAGCTCGGGGAGGAAGGCGCCGGAGCCGCGCTTCACGTCGAGGACGAGGCCGGTCAGCCCTTCCGCGAGCTTCTTGCTCATGATGCTCGCCGAGATGAGCGGGATCGACTCGACGGTGGCGGTGGCGTCGCGCAACGCGTAGAGCTTCCGGTCGGCGGGTGCGATCTCGCCCGTCTGCCCGATGAGCGCGCACCCGATGCGCTCGACCTGCGCCTTCGCGTCGGCGAGCGAGAGGTCGGTGCGGAAACCGGCGATCGATTCGAGCTTGTCGAGGGTTCCGCCGGTGTGGCCGAGCCCACGCCCGGACATCATCGGGACGGCGACGCCGCACGAGGCGACGAGCGGAGCGAGGACCAGCGAGACCTTGTCCCCGACGCCGCCGATCGAATGCTTGTCGACGCAGGGCATCGCGAGGCCGGAGAAGTCGAGCACCGCGCCGCTCTTCAGCATCGCGTCGGTGAGCGCGCTCGTCTCCTCGCGATCGAGGCCGCGAATGAAGATCGCCATCGCGAGCGCGGCCATCTGGTAGTCGGGAATGTGGCTCGCGGCATAGGCATTCATGAGCGCGCGCCACTCCCCGGCCTCGATGCGCCCCCCGTCGCGCTTGCGCTCGATCAGACGGTGCGCCAACATTGACCGCGCTCCGGGGTAGACCTATGATGACGGCGGCCGGACCCGGCCGTGCCGCGGCAGCTCGCGGCCCATCCCGTCCATCGGATCATTCGCGCTCCCTGCGTCCCCCCGAGGCTCGCATGTCGATCGTCACTCGCCCGTTGGCCCGTCGCGTTCTTCCCTTCGCGGTCGCGTCGCTGCTCGCCGCGCTGCCGGCCGCGGCGCAGGGCGCGGCGCAGCACGTCGCGATGGGCGACTCGCTGCACGCGGCGATGAATCCCGCCGCTGCCCTGAAGCACTACGAGGCGGCGCTCGCCGCCGACCCGAAGAACTACGACGCCCTGACGAAGGCGTCGCGCGACGCGGTCGACGTCGGGGAGTTCGAGGGGAACAAGGACACGCGCTCGGCGCTCTTCGCCACGGGCGAGCGTTATGCGCGCCAAGCGATCGCGGTCGATCCGCAGGGCGCGGAAGGGCACTTCCAGCTCGCGCGCGCGCTCGGTCGCCGGGCGCTCACGCTCGGGCCGCGCGACCGGGTGAAGTACGCCACCGAAGTGCGCGCCAACGCCCTCGACGCGCTGAAGGCCGACCCGAAGCACGCTGGTGCCCTGCACGTGATGGGGATGTGGAACGCGGAGGTCATGCGACTGAACGGCCCCACGCGCTGGATCGCGAAGTATATTCTCGGTGGTCAGGTGTTCGACTCGGCGAGCTGGGGCAACGCGGTTCGCTACATGGAGCAGGCTGTCGCCATCGAGCCGACGCGCATCACCCACCACATCGATCTCGCGGAGATTTACCGCGACACCGACAACAAAGCCAGAGCGCGCGAAGAGTTCCAGAAGGTGCTCAGCCTGCCGGCGACCGACTACAACGATCGCTTCTACAAGGAGCGCGCGCAGACGGAGATCGGTCGAGGGGAGTAAGGGGAGTAAGGGGAG
>JABFXM010000349.1 GCA_013361745.1 Gemmatimonadaceae bacterium
CGGGACGCTGCACGAGCGCGAGCAGGAGGTCGTATTCCCGAGGGGTGAGCGCGACGCGCTCTCCCCCCTTGGTCACGATGCGTGCGCTCGGCACGATCTCGACGTCACCGAAGCTGTAGCGCTCCGCCGGCTCGGCCGCGCCGCTCTGCAGGCGCGAGCGCCGGAGCTGTGCCTCGACGCGCGCGAGCAGCTCGGAGAGCCCGAAGGGCTTCGTGACGTAATCGTCCGCGCCGACGCGGAATCCATGCACCTTGTCGGCTTCCTCGCCGCGCGCGGTCAGGATGATCACCGGCATCTGCAGTCCCGCGCCGCGGATCGAGTCGAGCGTGCGGAAACCATCCATCCCCGGGAGCATCAGGTCGAGGATGACGAGGTCCGGCTTCTGCTCGCGCGCGAGCTTCGCCCCGCGCACTCCATCCGCGGCGACCTCGACGTCGTAGCCCTCGTCCTCGAGCGTGCGTCGCAGCCCGAAGGCGAGGTCCTCGTTGTCCTCGACGATGAGTATCCGTGTCATCGTTGCGCTTGCCGTTCCCGGAATATCGGAGAGTGGGCTGTTCACGCCCTAAGATGGCCGCCCACCGGGCGCCCGCCACGTCGAGCGCAGTATGCGATGTGTAAGATCTGATGCGGAAGAGGCGAACGCCGAGCGCGCGCCCGCTCGGACAGTTCGCCACACGACGGGGACGGAAGGGGAGTAAGGGGAGTAAGGGAGTAAGGCACCGCCAACTGGCAGTCACTTACTCTCCTTACTCTCCTAACTCCCCTTACTCTCCTGTTCCCCGATCGGCGGCACGATCAGCACCGAGCAGTCGGCGGCGCGAACGATCTGGGTCGCGGAGCTCCCCATCAGCAGTCGCGCCATCGCGCCTCGCGAGTGACGTCCGGCGGCGATCAGGCCGACACGGTGCGAATACGCGAAGCCGGTGATCCGTTGCGCGACCGTGCCCGCGACGACCCGCGGCTTGACGGTCACGTCGGCCGCCTCGATCTGCGCGCCGATCTTCTCCAGCGCTTGCAGCGCCGTCTGCTCGTACGCGCGATCCCAACCCAGCGCGCTCGGCGGCATGAGCTCGATCTCGGGGCGCACATGTACGAGATGCAGCACCGCGGGACGCTCCATGAGCGCGAGCGCGGTCCGCGCCACCTTCACGTCGCTCGGGCCGAGATCCGCGGCGACCACGGCGACGTGCGGCAGACGTCGCGCGCGGCGATCGACGGCGAGCACGGGGACGTCGGCGTGTCGCATGACGCGCATCGTCGTCACCGCGCCGAACGCCCGCGCCAGCGGAGCGTGCTTGCCGAGGCCGATGACGACGAGCGTCGTCCCGGTCGCCTGCGTCAGCCGCACGATCTCCGACGCGGGGCTTCCGAACTCGACGCGCAGATCCCACTTCTCGCCGCCTACGCCGCGCAGCTGGCGCTTGATCCGATCGACCGCCGAATCCGTGAGCGTCGGATCGGTGGCCCACGCCGAAGCGTCCATGACGAACCCCGTCGCGTAGACCGGCAGCGACTCGAAGACCGTCATGCCGGCGACGACTCCCGTCGATCGCGCCGCGAGCTGCGCGGCGATGCGCAGCGCCGCGCCGGCGGCGCGGCTGCCGTCGGTGGGCACGAGGATCCGCCGCGTGATGTCCGACGTCATCGGGTTCGGCGCGGAGCGCGCGATCATCGCGCTCGACGGCTGCCCGCGCTCGATGGTGGTCTGTTCGCTCATGGTGTCCTCCTGATCGGAGTGGAGCCCGGCAGCACTCTGCCGTGAGAGCCCGCCCCATTCATCGTGCGTGAACTCTCGAACGCGCGCCGTCAGGAGAATCCAAGCGCGACCGCCCCTGACCCCCGACCCCTGACCCCTGACCCCTCAGCCATCGGGCGTCTTTCCCCCTCGTCAGGAGTCCCCTTACTCGTGTTGAAAGACCCGCCCTACAGACCGTAATCCGAGGCGCAGGTATCCTCCGTCATCAGGCGTGGAGGCTTCCGTCGGGTCGGGAGTCGCGCGCGCACAGTCGTTCTTTTCGCCATGCCGAAACTCCGTACCTACATCGCACGATTGCGCCGGGTGCTGTTCCGCGCGCCCCTGCTTGGCAAGCTCGCCGGGGCGAATGCGGTCGTCGGCGCGGTCGCGGCGGGGTTGCTGCTCTTCATGGCGCCGCACGGCGAACGGCAGCTCCTACTCGCGCTGCCGCTCGCCGTGAGCATGCTGGTCAATCTCGTGCTCATCCGCCTCGCGCTGCGTCAGCTCGAGGAGCTCGGCGAGACGATGCGCCGCGTCTCGTCCGGCGACCTCTTCGCGCGTGTCGGTCGCTCGCCCTTCGCCGACGACGACCTCGCGCAGATCGGCACCACCGTGAACACGCTGCTCGACGGTCTCATCGCCGAGCACGCGCGCGTTCGCGAGCTCGCGGCGCGGGCCATCGAGAGCGCCGATGACGAGCGCTCGCGCATCGCCCGCGGCCTCAACGAATCCACCGCGCAGACGCTCGCCGCGGTCTCACTGCGCACGCGCTCCGCGCTCGCGCACGGCGCGAGCCCGGAGCTGGCCGAGGAGCTCGGCGTGATCCGCGAGCTCACCGTCGACGCGATGGAGGAGCTGCGCACCGCGTCGCAGGTCCTCTATCCCAGCGTGCTCGATGACCTCGGGCTCGAGGCGGCGCTGCGCTGGCTCGGCCGTCGCCTCGAGTCGCAAAGTGACGTCGAGGTGCGTGTCGAGCCGGCCGGCCCGTCGCTCGAGGTGCCGCGGCCGGTGGCGCGCGCGCTCTACCGTGTCGCCGAGGAGGCCGCCGCCAACGCGACCCGCCACGGCGCTCCGTCCGTGATCCACATGCCCGTCGGCATGGAGCGCGGGCGCGTGACGCTCGTGATCACCGACGACGGCGGTGGCTTC
>JABFXM010000223.1 GCA_013361745.1 Gemmatimonadaceae bacterium
GCGTTGAAGGCGCCGGCGATCCCCGCCGCCGCGCCGCAGCCGACGAGGATCTTGCGGTGGCGGGGCTGGAAGCGGAGCCGCTTGCCTAACGCGGCGCCGACCGTCGCGCCGAGCACCGCGACGGGCCCTTCGCTGCCGGCCGAGCCTCCCGAGCCGAGCGTGATCGCCGAGGCGACGGTGCGCGCGATGACCGGCCGGGTGGGGATGTTGCCGTCGCGCTTCGCGACCGCGAGCTGCTCGTCGGGGACGTTCTGGCCGTCGGGGACGTGCGAGCGGCGGATGACGAACCAGGCGCCCCAGAGACCGGCGGCGGTCAGAACCGGCTGGTAGAGCGCGTGCGCGATCCTGACGAGGCGCGACGCCGGAAGCCGGATGAAGAGCAGGTTCGCGAGATCGATCATCCGGTAGAAGCCGAACACCGCGAGCCCGGTGACCAGCCCCACCAGCGCGCCGAAGATCATCAGCGTCGCGCCCTCGTCCCAGTCGCGCTTCTCGAGCCACTGCAGCGCACGTCCCCACGCGCGCTCGATGCGGCCGGCGGTGAGGCGCGCGTGCGTGCCGCTCACCGGCGCTGTCGCTGGCGGCGCTCCAGGATCGGAAACGGGGATGATCTCGCTCACCGGAGAAAAATGTAACCCGCAGACATGGCGCGACGATGAGCGCGCGGGATAGAATGCCCGTCATGACCGTTCCAGAGATGGCCGGCACGCCGGTGCTGCGCTCCCCCTTCGGCACCGCGCCCGACGGAAGCGCGGTGGAGCTCTTCACGCTCGTCAACGCGCGTGGGACGCGGCTGCGCGCGACGAACTACGGCGGCATCATCGTCTCCCTCGAGACGCGCGATCGGGCGGGGCAGCTCGGCGACATCGTGCTCGGCTTCGACACGCTCGACGAGTACGTCGCGCACCCGAACCCGTATTTCGGGGCGATCATCGGCCGCTACGCCAATCGCATCGCGGGCGGTCGCTTCATGCTCAAGGGTGTGACGTATACCCTCGCGACGAACAACGGCCCGAACCATCTCCACGGCGGGCTGCGCGGCTTCGACAAGGTCGTCTGGCACGCGGCGACGTTCGGGGGCGAGGGCGAGCGCAGCGTCGCGCTGACGCACGTCAGCCCGGACGGCGACGAGGGATATCCCGGAACGCTGACGACGCGCGTGACGTACACGCTCACCGACCGTGACGAGCTCGTGATCGACTACGAGGCGACGACGGACAAGCTGACGGTCGTGAACCTCACGAATCACAGCTACTTCAACCTGAAGGGGAGCGGCAACGTTCTCGATCACGAGCTGACTATCCACGCCGACTACTACACGCCGGTCGACACGATGCTCATCCCGCGTGGTGGCATCGCGCCGGTGCAGGACACCCCCTTCGATTTCCGGAGGCCGACGCGCATCGGCGCGCGCATCGACGCGCCGCACGATCAGCTCACCCGCGCCGGCGGCTACGACCACAACTTCGTCCTCGAGCGACACGGCGGGGACGAGCTGGTGCTCGCGGCGCACGTGCACGAGCCGGCGAGCGGCCGCACCCTCGAGGTGCGCACGACCGAGCCCGGCGTGCAGCTCTACACCGGGAACTTCCTCGACGGGACGCTGCGCGGAAAGGGCGGCGTCGCCATTCCGCACCGCGGCGGCTTCTGTCTTGAGACGCAGCACTTCCCCAACTCCCCGAACGAGCTGCGCTTCCCGACGACGACGCTGAAGCCGGGCGACGTGAAGCGCTCGCGCACCGTGTTCGCCTTCGGCATCCGCGCGTGACAGAGCACGACGCGGGCGCGCCGCTGGCGAAGCGGCTCGGCGCGTTCGACGCGACGATGCTGGTAATGGGCGGGATCATCGGCGCGGGGATATTCATGAACCCGTCGGTGGTCGCGCGCGCGGTGCAGGCCCCCGCGGCGATGCTCGGCGCCTGGCTGCTCGGCGGCGTCATCGCGCTCACCGGGGCGTTCGTCTACGCGGAGCTCGCGGTGCGGCGGCCGGGGGTCGGCGGGCAGTATCTCTATCTCCGCGACGCCTACCACCCGATCGTCGCGTTTCTCTATGGATGGACGCTGCTGCTCGTCTCGCAGAGCGGAGGAATGGCCGCGGTGGCGATGACCTTCGCCGGCTACTTCCGCGAGCTGACGGGAACGCAGCTCTCGCCGGCGACGATCGCCGTGGTCACGCTGTCGGTGCTCACGCTCGTGAACTGCTACGGCGCGCGCGCCGGGAGCAACGTGCAGAGCGCGCTGATGGTCACGAAGATCGTGGCGATCGTGATGCTCGTGACGGTGGGATGGGTGGGGATCCGCGCGACGCACGGCATGCTCGTGGTGGACGCCCCGGAGCGCGTCACGCGTCCACCGCTGCTCGCCTTCGCGGCGGCGATGGTGCCCGTGCTCTTCGCGTACGGCGGCTGGCAGACGGCGAGCTTCGTCGGCGGAGAGCTGCGGAACCCGCGACGCGACCTGCCGCGCGGGCTGCTCTGGGGCGTGCTCGGCGTGGTGGTGCTCTATCTCGCCGTGAACGCGGTGTGCCTCGCGGTGCTGGGGCCGAGCGCGCTCGCCGCGACGTCGACGCCCGCGACCGCGGTGATGCGGCTCGCGTTAGGCGCGACGGGCGCGAAGCTGATCGCGGCGGGGATCGCGATCTCGACGCTCGGCTTCCTCAGCCAAGGGATGCTCACCGCGCCGCGCGTCTACTATGCGATGGCGCGCGACGGCGTCTTCTTCCGCGGCGTCGCATCGGTGCACCCGCGGACCCGGGCGCCGATCGTCGCGATCGTGCTGCAGGGCGCGTGGGCCGCGGTGATCGCGCTCTCGGGGAAGTACGACGCGATCCTCGCCTACTTGGTCGCGATCGACGCGCGGGT
>JABFXM010000063.1 GCA_013361745.1 Gemmatimonadaceae bacterium
CGTGCGTGCGCGTCTTCCCCTGCTCGCCCTGCACGAAAGGCTCGAACACCGCGGCCTGCTGCGCCGGTGCGATGCCGATTCCCGTGTCGGTCACCGTGATGCAGACCCACGGGCCGCGCCGGTCGGTGGGTCGCGACGTGCCGTCGGCGGGAAGCTTCGCCTCCGTGTCGCAGGACACGGTCACCGTCCCCCCAGCGTCGGTGAACTTCACCGCGTTCGAGAGCAGGTTCACGAGGATCTGGCGCGTGCGATGTTCGTCGCCCGTGAAGGGCAGATCGGGGCATTTCGCGCTCGCGTCGAGCGTGATCCCGCGCGCCTCGGCCTGCGGGCGGATGAGTGCCGTCGCCGCGTCCATGATCGGGCGCGTGTTGCACGGCTCGCGCGCGACGGTCATCTGCCCCGCGTCGATCTTCGCGAGGTCCAGCACGTCGTTCACGAGGCCGAGCAGGTGCGCGCTGCTCGCTCGCAGCCGCTCGAGGTACTCGCGCTGATCGCGTGAAAGATTTCCCGCCACCCCCGCGTCGAGCAGATCGGCGTACCCCATGATCGCGTTGATCGGAGTGCGGATCTCGTGGCTCATCATCGCGAGGAACTCGCTCTTCGCGTGGTTCGCGGCGTCGGCTTCGGCGCGCGCCGCGCGCTCGCCCTCGACCAGGTGCATCTGGTCGGTGATCTCCGCGAGGACGCAGACCACGCCGGCGAAGGTCCCCTCGTCCGCGGCGACGGGGAGCGAGTACACCACGTACCATCGCCCGCCGATCGCGACCTCGACGCGCACGCCCTCGGTGCCGCTTCTCCGCGCTCCGCTCGCGGCTTCGAGGAGCACGCGCGCCATCTCGCTGTCCGCCTCGCCGACCACGCTGCTGAGCGGACGATGGATGATCTCCGGGAAGTCGCGCTGGAGCATGTGCGCGGCGATGCGGTTGCAGCGCAGGACGTTCCCACGATCGTCGAGCAGGATCACCGCCTGGTCGAGCGCGTCGAAGGTCGCGCGCCATTCGCGCGCCGCGTTGCGCACGCGCTCCTCGGCCTCACGGATGCGGAGCAGCGATCGCACCGTCGCGACCAGCTCGCGCGGTTGCACGGGCTGGCTCAGGAAGGCGTCGGCACCGGCCTCGAGCCCGTGCGTCCGCCACTCGCTCGTCGTGAAGCTCGCCGAGAGGTGGATGACGGGGATGTCGCGCAGCCGCCGGTTAGCCTTCAGCGTGCGCAGGACGTCGAAGCCGCTCCGGTCGGGAAGCCGCACGTCGAGGACGACGAGATCGACGCCCTGCTGCGCGCGCTCGAGCGCCTCGGCCCCGGTCGTCGCCTCGAGAACGTCGAACCCCGCGTTGCGGAGCCAGCGCGCGGTGGTGTAGCGGTTGGCGTCCGTGTCGTCGCAGACGAGCACCGTCCGGCGCTCGTCGTCGGGCCGGGGATGCGACGGATCCGCCGCGCCGAGCCCCTCGGTCGTCGACACGCCGTCGCGCTCAGACAAGGGCACGCTCGCTCGTGGTCGCGGCGTCGTCGCTCCCCGCTTCGGCGATGCGGCGCGGCAGCCGCAGGATGAAGGTCGAGCCCGCGCCCGGCGCGCTCTCGAGCGTGAGGGACCCGCCGAGCAGCTGCGCGAAGCTGCGCGAGAGCGGTAGCCCGAGCCCCACACCCTTCGCCCGCGACTGCAGCGCCCCCGCGACCTGCTCGAACTCGTGGAAGATGCGCTCCTGATGCTCCGGTGGAATCCCGATGCCCGTGTCGGCGACGGTGAAGCGCACCGCGTCTGCGCCCTCGGGCGTCGCCGTCACGCGGATCTCCCCGCGCTCGGTGAACTTCAGCGCGTTGCCGATCAGGTTCCGCAGGATCTGCGCGAGCTTCCCTTCGTCCGTGCGCATCGTCAGTCCCGTCGGGACGTCGTCGAAGACGAGCGCGACCTCGCGGTTGGTGACGAGCGGCCGGAACAGCCCGCGCAGCGCGGAGAGGAGGTCGTCCACCAGCACCTCGCTCGGCGTGACCTGCATCCGCCCCGCCTCGATGCGCGCGAGATCGAGCAGGGAGCTCACCATCTCGTACAGCGTCTCCCCCGCGCGCTGGATGTAGCCGAGTTGTCGCTTCTGCTCCGCGTCGAGCCGGTGCGCGCCGGCCGGATCCTCCAGCAGCAGGCGCGCGAGGTTGATCACGGACGCGATCGGGGTCCGCAGCTCGTGGCTGACGTTGGAGAGAAAGCTCGACTTCAGGTCCGACGCGCGGCGCAGCGCGTCCGCCTGCGTCTCCAGCTCCCCGTAGAGCGCGACCACGCCGCGGTTCGTCTCCGCGAGCTCGGCGCGCAGGCGCTCGAGCTCCGCCTCACGCGCGGCGAGCTGCGTCCGCAACTGCGCGGTCTCGTCGATCGAGGTCGTCACGTCAGCGCAGCGCTGGGCCCTGGGCGACGACGACCGTCGCGTCGTCGCGCTGCCGGCTGTGATCGCGCCAGATCGTCGCCGCGATCAGCGTCGGGTGGCGGCGCATCAGCCCCGGATAGGCGTCGAGCCGCCATTGCGGGCGGATTCCATCGCTCGCCATCACGAGCAGTGAGCGGTCGCTCCACGGGTAGGTGAACTCCTGTACTCTCGGCATCTGGTGGCCGACGATTCCGTTGTGCGACACCATGTGGCGAACCACCGTAGCCTCGATCACGCTGCCCGCGACGTTTCCGACTCCGGCGAAACGCACCGTCTCCTGCTCGATGCGCGCGACCGCGACCGCGGCGCCGCGCCCCGCGCGCAACGCCTCGTGCGCCCGCTCGAGCGTGCGCTGCGGCGGCGCCTCCGGCGACTCGAGGAAGGAGACCACCGCCTCCTGCGACGCGCTCTCCGCCTCCACGCCATGTCCCAGCCCGTCGGCG
>JABFXM010000187.1 GCA_013361745.1 Gemmatimonadaceae bacterium
CATGAGCAGCTCGAGCGCGCGCATGGTCGCCGTCTTCCTCGCGCTCGCGGAGGTGAACGACCTCGAGCGATCCCCTGCCTACAAGGATGCGATCCATTCGCGCGAGGAGCTCGCCGCGTACCTCGGCTGCGTCGAGAATGGGCAGAGCTTCGGCGCGCTCGCCGGGGATCGCGGCGTCGGCACCTTCGGCGGGAGCGAGGATCATGTCGCGATGCTCTGCTGCGAGGCCGGGAAGCTGAGCCAGTACGCCTTCTGCCCCGTGCGGCACGAGCGGTCCGTTCCCTTCCCCGCCGACCACGCGCTCGTCATCGCGGCGAGCGGAGTCCTCGCCGAGAAGACGGGCGCGGCCCGCGAGGCGTACAACCAGGCGTCGCTGTCGGCGCGCGCGATCGTCCGCGAGTGGAACGCCGCTACCGGTGACCAGGCGCGCGTCCTCGGCGACGTGCTTGCCCGCGGCCCCGAGACGGGGCGCCGGCTGATGACGGTGGTCTCCCCCTCGCTCCATGCGCGGCTCGAGCAGCTCGTCGCCGAGAGCGAGACGATCATCCCCGCCGCGGCGGACGCGCTGGAGCGCCGCGACTTCGCAGCGTTAGGCACGCTCGTCGTGCGCTCGCAGGCGAACGCCGAGTGCCTGCTCGGCAACCAGGTGCCGGAGACCATCCACCTCGCGCGCTCGGCGCGCACCCTCGGCGCGGTGGCCGCGTCGGCGTTCGGAGCGGGATTCGGCGGCAGCGTGTGGGCGATGGTGGGCGCAGGGGACGCGGACCGCTTCGCGCGCCAGTGGCACGACGCGTACGTCGCCGCCTTCCCCCGGCACGCGACGCGCGCCGAGGTGTTCGTCACGCGCCCCGGTCCGGCGGCGATGCGCCTCGAATGAGCGACGAGGCCGCGCCGACGACGAAGGCGGTGATCATGGCGCGTGGACTCGGCACGCGGATGCGCGCGCGCGACGACGCTGCCGCGCTCGACGCCGCGCAGGAGGCCGCCGCCGAGCGCGGGGCGAAGGCGATGATCCCGTTCGCGGGTGGACGTCCCTTCCTCGACTACCTGCTCTCGGCAGTCGCCGACGCCGGCTTCAGCGAGGTGTGCTTCGTCGTCGCGCCGGGGCACGACGCGATTCGCGAGCGCTACACGCGTGAGGTCGAACCGCATCGCGTGCGCCTGAGCTATGCGGTGCAGGCCGAGCCACGCGGCACGGCCGACGCCGTCCTCGCCGCGGCGGCGTTCGCCGGCGACGATGCGTTCCTCGTACTCAACGCCGACAACTACTATCCCGCGCCGGTGCTCGCCGCGCTGCGCGACGTCCCCGCGCCGGCGATGGCAGGGTTCAGTCGCGAGGGATTGCTGCGCGACGGCCAGATCCCGGCGGAGCGCATCGCCCGTTACGCGCTCCTCGATGTGAACCCCGACGGGCTGCTGCGCCGGATCGTCGAGAAGCCGGACGACACGACCGCTCGCGCGCTCGGCGACGCGCCGGTGAGCATGAACTGCTGGCTGCTCGACGCCGCGATCCTCGAGGCGTGCCGCCGCGTGCGTCCTTCCTCGCGCGGTGAGCTCGAGCTTCCGAGCGCGGTGCAGCTCGCGATCGACACCCTAGGTGCCCGCGTTCATGTATTGCCCGTCGATGCGCCGGTGCTCGACCTCTCGCACCGGGCCGACGTCCCGACGGTCGCGGCGCGACTGGCGAACGTTCGCGTCGAGCTCTGACACGTGACTCCGGGAAGGCCGGATCGGAGCTGCGTCGACGACCCGAACTACAATCACACGGATTTGACGGATCTTCACGGATACAGCACTGGTGATTTTCCGCTCAGAAGACAATCCGTGACAATCCGTTCAATCCGTGAAGATTGTAGCTCCCCAGTTGGCGCCACGCAGCACCGCCCCGTAGTCCTCGCGGCTCGGACCGTTTGGAGTTACGATCCCGCCATGCGCAGCCACATCGCGACCGCGGCCCTCCTCGTCGCGAGCGCCTGCAAGGGACCGCCGGCGCGACTCGCCGTCGGGGCGTCGGACACCGTCGTCGTCAACAACGAATGGCCGGTGCAGCTCGCCGTGCACGTCTTCGACGCGCGCGGGCACGCGCTTCCCGACACCGGCGTGCGCTACGAGTGGCTCTCGGGGCGGTTGACGCAGGTCTCGCCGACCGGGGTCGCGACCTGCGACCGGCCCGGCGACGCCGTCGTGCGTGCATCGTTAGGCAGCCTCGTCGCCGACCTGAAGCTCCTCTGCCGCCCGATCCGCGATCTGCGCGTCACGGTCGGGATGCAGCTCGTCGCCGGCGACTCGGCGGAGCCGCTCCCCTTCGAGGCGGTGGACGCCGGCGGACGGCCGGTGACGTTGCTTGCCGGCACCGCGAAGATCATGGACAGCTCCGTCGCGACGCTCGAGGGGCTGCGCGTCCGCCCGCGCTCGCCGGGAAGGACGGCGGTCGGGCTGCGCGTCGGCAGTCGCTTCAAGTGGATCGGCGTGACCGTCTACGAGAAGGTGCCGACGCTCGAGGTGGTCCGGCCCGAGCGGCCGAACGTCGCCGTGAGCGTGACGCTGGCGAGCGGGGAGACGCGGCGCCTGCCTCTCCCGCGCGGGCGATACCTGGTCGGGATCCTCCCCGACTCGAGCGGCGTGCGGCTCGCCGTGCTCGGCGCCGGCTGCGTGCGCATCTCCTTCGACCGGCGACTGATGTGCGACTCGCCTGGCGACGCGACCGTCGTCCTCTACACGCCATGGTCGGCGACACCGACGCCGGACGTCAGCGGCGCGGTCGCCGTGCAACGAATCGCAGACAGCGACGAGCCCGCGCCTCCTCGCCCGACACCTACGCCGATCAGCAACCCCGGAGCACCGTGATGAGTGACGAGATCGAACGCCGCGACTTCCTGAAGACCCTCGCCGTCGCCGGTGCCGGACTCGGCCTCGGCGCCTGCCACGTCCCCGGTGCGGGGGCGCCTAACGTTCCCGCATCGGTGGCCGGCGCGCGGATCGCGTCAGGCGTCGCGCCGACGCAGCTCTTCTCCGCACCGGCGATCCCCACGGTGCGCGTCGGCTTCGTCGGCGTCGGGCATCAGGGGACGAGCCACGTCCAGAACTTCACGAAGATTCCCGGCGTCGAGATTCGCGCCATCTGCGACATCCTTCCCGAGCACGTCGAGCGGTCGCAGAAGATCGTGACCGATGCCGACCAGCCGAAGCCCGAGGGCTACTCGCGTGGCCCCGAGGACTTCAGGCGGATGTGCGAGGAGGCGCAGATCGACCTCGTCTTCAACGCGACGCCCTGGGAGTGGCACACGCCGGTGATGCTCGCCGCGATGAACGCTGGCAAGCACGCCGCGACCGAGGTGCCGATGGCGGTGTCGCTCGAGGAGCTCTGGCAGCTCGTCGAGACCGCGGAGCGCACGAAGCGGCACTGCGTGATGATGGAGAACTGCTGCTACGACCGGACGGAGATGATGATCCTCCGCATGGTGCGCGAGGGCGCCTTCGGCGAGCTGCTGCACGGCGAGTGCGGCTACCTGCACGACCTCCGCCAGCTCAAGCTCACCGACTACTACGTCGGGCGCGGGCGGATCAAGCACTCGATCCGCCGCAACGGCGACCTCTATCCGACGCACGGCGTCGGCCCCGTCGCGCAGTGGATGAACGTCAACCGCGGCAACCGCTTCGACTATCTCGTCTCGATGGCGAGCCAGTCGCGCGGGCTCAACCTCTGGGCGGCGGAGCACATCGGCCCCGAGAGCGCGGAGGCGCGCCAGCGCTACGCGTTGGGCGACGTCTGCACCACCGTGATCCGCACGACCGGCGGGCAGACGATCGTCGTCACCCACAACACCAGCAACCCGCGCCCCTACAGCCGCAACATCCTCCTCCAGGGGACGAAGGGGCTGATCCGGAAGTACCCCGAGGAGAAGATCTACCTCGAGGGGAAGAGCCCGAACGACCAGTGGGAGCCGACGACCGCGTACCAGGCGCAGTACGAGCACCCGATCTGGAAGACCCTCGAGGGTCCGTCCGCGGGCGCGGGGCACGGCGGGATGGACTACATCGAGGATTACCGGCTCGTGCAGGCGCTGCGCAGCGGCACCCCGACAGACGCCGACGTCTACGACGGCGCCGCGTGCACGAGCGTGATCATGATGAGCGAGGCCTCGATCGCGAACCGCGGCGCGCCGCAGGCGATGCCGGACTTCACTCGCGGTGCATGGCAGAGTCGTCCGCCGTTAGGCATCGTCGATGCGGACGGGAGGGGCGTGAGCGCTGGCTGACGCGTGGCTTGGTTTTAACGGGGGTGAACTACAATCTCCACGGATCTCCACGGATTTACACGGATGATGCGCTGTGGGGTGCCGGGCGAGATCCATTCGCCCGACCCACCTCAGCGCCGTATCCGTGAAGATCGGTGTCGATCCGTGGAGATTGTCGTCCCAATGTTGATGCCAGAATGACACCGATGACGCGCTCGGCGGGCCGGACGAAGACCGTCCAGCCATGGCCCCCGGCGAGCTCGTTCACGAACGGTTGACGCATTCGGCGATCGGCGCGTTCTACACGGTCTACAACACTCTCGAACACGGTTATCTCGAGCAGACCTACGTCGGTGCGCTCGCCGTCGAGCTGCGCGAGCGCGGTCACGTCGTCGAGCGCGAGGTCAGCGTCCGTGTCTGGTACAAGGGCCACGTGGTCGGCTGGCACCGGCTCGACCTGCTCGTCGACCAGACACTCGTTGTCGAGGTGAAATCGACGCCCACGCTGCACCCGAGCGCACAGCGGCAGCTGCTCAACTACCTCGCGGCGACTCGGCTCGAGGTCGGGCTGCTGCTGCACTTCGGCGCGAAGCCGCGCTTTTACCGTGTCGTGGGGTGAGTCGTAACGGCTGAACTACAATCTGCACGGACCGTACGGATTCACACGGATACGGCTCGCGCTCAGCATGCAGTATCCGTGAAAATCCGTGTCGATCCGTGAAGATTGTAGTTCACCTGTTGGACCCGGCTCGCAACGTGAGCCTCGTCGCGCCGGGCCGGAGTCCCTCCGCCGTGGCCGTGAGCGTCGCGCTGCCCCCCGCGTGGCCGGGCCGCACGATCACCAGCGCCTTCCCCGCGAACAGCCGCACGCTGTCGCGCTGGAAGCGCTCGTGATTCACCTGGTCGCCGTTGTCGACGCCGGCGATCGTCGCGCCGCCGGTGAGCTGCAGATGCACGAGCGGCTCCGCGTCGGGCACCTCCGCGCCCCGCGCGTCGACGACGGTGACCGTGACGAAGGAGAGATCCTCGCCGTCGGCGCGGAGGCTCGAGCGGTCAGGGACGAGCTTCACGCGCACGGCGGGCCCCGTCGTCTTCACCTCGCGCGTCATCGTCACCCGGCCGTTCCTTCGCGCGACGGCGCGGAGCGTTCCCGGCGCGTACGGCACGCGCCACCAGCCGTGGCTGACGTCCCCCTCCTTGTGCTTGACGCCTAACGTTCTGCCGTCGAGGAAGAGCTCGACCTCGTCGCCGGCGTTGGTGTACGCCCAGACGTCGATCGTGTCGCCCTTCGTCCAGTTCCAGTGCGGGAAGAGGTGCAGCATCGGTCGCGTCCTCCACACGCTCTGGTAGAGCCAGTACGGATCCTTCGGGAAGCCGGCGAGATCGACGAGGCCGAAATACGAGCTGCGGGCGGGCCACTGGTACGGCGTCGGCTCGCCGATGTAGTCGATCCCCTGCCAGACGAACATCCCCGAGAGGAACGGATGCGCCTCGAAGATCCGCAGCGACTCCTCGTGCAGCGATCCCCACGACGCGCGGCGGTCGTCGTACGACGAGATGCGATAGTTCGCGTTCGGTTTCTGGCCGTGGGTGGTGTCGTACGGGGTGAAGTAGACCGAGGTGAAGACGGGATTCTCGGAGCTGCCGTTGTTGCTCGCCGAAGTGATCGGGCGAGTGGGGTCGAGGCGGCGGATGATCCCCGCGAGCTCGTGCGCGATCGGCGCCGCGGTGCTGTCGCCGTTCACCCACTGCTCCATCACCTCGTTGCCGATGCTCCAGATGAAGACGCTCGGGTGGTTGCGGTCGCGGCGCACCATGTCGGCGATGTCGCGCTCGTGCCACTCGGGGAAGTCGAGGTGGTAATCGAACTCCGTCTTCTGCTTCCGCCACATGTCGAAGGCCTCGTCCATGACGACGAAGCCCATCCGGTCGGCGAGGTCGAGCAGCTCCGGCGCCGGCGGGTTGTGCGAGGTGCGGATCGCGTTGACGCCCATGTCCTTCATCAGCCGGAGCTGCCGCTCCAGGGCGCGCACGCTCACCGCCGCGCCCAACGCGCCGAGGTCGTGGTGGAGGCAGACGCCGCGGATCTTGAGGTGCTGGCCGTTGAGGAAGAAGCCGCTGTCGGCGCGGAACTCGAAGGCCCGGATGCCGAAGGGGGTCGTGTACTCGTCGCAGGTCGCGGCGCCGCAGACGACGCGGGTGACGGCGCGGTACATCGTCGGCTTGTCGATCGACCAGCGCGCCGGGCGGCGCACGGTGAGGTCCTGCGCCACCTCGGCGACGGAGTCGCGCGGGAGCGTCGCATTCGTCGACGTCGAGGCGACCGCGTGCCCCGCGACATCATAGATGGTGGTGCGCAGCACGACCGCGCGATCGCCCGGCGTCGCGTTGCGGAGCGTCGTGCGCAGGTGCACGCGCGCCTGCCCGGCACTGACCTCGGGAGTCGTGAGGTACGTCCCCCAGTGATCGACGTGGACGCGGCTCGTCGTGACGAGCCTGACGTTGCGGTAGATCCCGGAGCCCGAGTACCAGCGCGAGTTCGGCTGCTTCGAGTTGTCGACGCGGACCGCGATGACGTTAGGCGTCCTGCCGTAGTGCAGGTACGGCGTCAGCTCGTAGCGGAAGGAGCTGTAGCCGTAGGGCCGCTTCCCCAGCGAGTGACCGTTGATCCAGACCTCGCTGTTCCGGTAGACGCCGTCGAACTCGACGAAGGTCTCCTTCGCCGAGTCGGACGCCGGGACCGTGAAGGTCTTGCGATACCAGCCGATTCCGCCGGGGAGCGCGCCTCCGCCCGCGCCGGCGGGATTCGTCGCGCTGAAGTCGCCCTCGATGCTCCAGTCGTGCGGGAGGTCGAGGGTGCGCCAGGCGGAGTCGGGGAGGGCGGGGTCCTCGGCGTGAGGCAGCTCGCCGAGGTGGAAGCGCCAGGCGGGGTCGAAGTCGAGGGTGGCGCGCGACTGGGCGGCCGCCGGAGCGGGCGTGACGCAGGTGGTCGCGGCGAGGAGCGCGGCGAGCGCGGAGAGCGCGAGCGATGACGCGTGAGGACGCATGTTCCCGTTATGCACCCACGCGCCGGTGCGCCGCAAGTCGAGGCATGGGATCGGAGCAGCAGGGCGCCCCTACTACCCCGAGTGGCGAGCCTCGGTCGTTATCCATTATACTGGACGTTCGTCTGGTATTCTGGACGAGCGTCCAACATATTGGCCCACCCCTGTCGACCCCATGCGCCCCGTCGCCCACCCCTCGAGCACCTTTCACCGGCCCCTCGATGCCATGCTCGGAACGGTCGGCAACGTCCGTACGTTGCGGGTGCTGGCCGAGCACGGCGGCGCGCTCGCGGCGACGACCATCGCGAACCGGGCGCGTATCTCGCGACAGAGCGCCTGGAACGCTATCGCGCGCCTGATCGAGCTGGGCGTCGTCGAGGCCTTCGGCGAACCGCGGGGGACCCTGTTCCGGATCAGCCCCTCGCACCCACTCGTGCCGGCGCTCCGTACCCTCTTTCAGACGGAGGCCCAGCGCGTCGAGCGGCTGTTCGAGGCCATCCGAGCCGCCGCACGCGCGATGAAGCCCGCCCCGGTCGCCGTCTGGCTCTACGGCAGCGTCGCGCGCGGCGAGGACCGGACCGGGAGCGACATCGACCTCGCCATCCTGAGTCCATCCGGTCATACCAGCGCGCAGGAGATGGCGCTGACGGACGCACTCTCCCCCTTCATGGGGGAGCTGACGTCGCGCATGTCCATCATCGGCATGACCCGCGAAGACATCCGCCGCATGAAGCGCCGCCGCGAAAAGTTATGGACCGAGATCAGACGCGATGCCGTTCCCATCTTCGGGCCGGCTCCCGCGGAAGCTTTGCGTGAGTAGAGGCGGGGGAGGAAGGAAGACTTCAGCGGATGCGTGGCGCGGCCGGCGTGACAACGGTCGCGCCTTTCTCGCGGCCGCGAAGGCGCTGCGAGACCTCGCCGACGAGGGCAGCAACGGGAATCCGATCATGTCGCAGGCGATCAATGCCGCGATCGCGTTCGCCGATGCACTGACCATCCGGTTCTCCGGAACGAAGAACACCGGCGAGCACTCCAACGTAGCACTGGTTCTCCGGCGCGCCCTTGGAGATCGCGCCGATCCCACACAGCTGCAGCGACTCCAGCGCGTCGTCGGCCGGAAGGACGCGACCCAGTACGGGCACCGCCAGGGAACGCTCGACGAGGCGCGTCAGCTAGTCGAGCAATGCGAGCGATTCGCGGAGTGGGCGGAGAGGCTGCTTTCGGGCATGTGAAGAATCGTGCTCCCACGAGCCGATACCGCTGCAACACCAACGGCGCGGGCTGCGAACTGCGTTAGGCCGTAACCCCTCGATCGGATCAGGCGTCCTCCCACGACGCAGCACCTGACGCCCCACGACCCGAGCCAGAGAACGTCCATGCACGCCCGTCATCTCGCCGTCGCCGCGCTCCTCGCCCTCACCGCCAGCGGCGTCGCCGCGCAGACCGCGCCGAAGGCCAGCAACGTCGTCCCCACCGTCGGCTTCTCTGTCGGCAGCCTCGCGATCGACCCCGACGCCGCCGCCGGCTCCAGCGTCGGCGACCGCGCGTGGGGGATTCAGCTCGACGGCGGAGTCGTCGTGCGGAATCACTTCCTCTTCGGCATCGACCTCGGCGGCCAGTTCCTCGACGACCAGGCGCAGTTCACCCAGAACACCACCGGCGGCAACATGAAGTCGAGCGCCTCGGTGACGTACTTCTCGGCGATGACGGGATTCCGGACAGGACTTCCGGCCTCCTTCCCCGTCGGCCTCGCCCTCAACCTCGGCGCGAGCGCGACGGTGGGCCGGCGGAGCATCGACAAGTGCACGGATTGCCACGTCGACAAGCTGAAGATCCCCGGCGGCGGGTTCGTCGAGCCGACGGTGCTCGTCCGCGTGCGGAAGTTCATGATCCGTGCGTCGGACCGCGTGTATCTCGGTGGGAGCGGGATGCGGAGCGTGATGTCGGCGGGGCTGCAGTTCGATTTGCATAGGCGTTAGGCGGTCTCGCGGCGCATACACGAGGGGCTCCACGCGAGTGGGGCCCCTCCTCCTTTTTTGCAGGGCGAGGAACGGCACGGGGGGCTACCGGGAGACGGTGCCGTTGAGGCTCTCCGTTTCCGGGGGCTCGCTTGCGCGGGTCGCCGGGCGTGCTACGTTCGAGGCACTTTCCTTCCCAGGAGGCTGGTCATGTCGCTGGCACTGAAGAAGGTCGTGTCCGTCGCGAGCGCGTTCGTCGTCACGCTGGTTCCCGTGGTGTCGCATGCGCAGCGCAGGGATCCGCGGACGGAGATCCCGGCGCTCGTCACGAAGCTCGTCGCCGAGTACAACGCGGGGCACCCGAGACGATGGCGCGCGCGTACGCGGCCGGCGCGGTCGTCATGCCGCCCAACGGCGCGGCGATCCGTGGCGGAGCGGCGATCGCCGACTGGTGGAGCGGCGGATGGAAGGCCGGGCTGCGCAACCTGACGCTGACGTCGACCGAGGTATACGTCGAGGGCAACCTCGCGACCGAGACGGGGACGTACGCGCTCGACATGCCGATGACCGCGGGCGGCACGCCGGTGCACGATACCGGGAAGTACATGGTGCTCTGGAAGCGGAGCCCCAAAGCCGGGTGGCAGCTCTTCCGCGACATCTTCAACTCCGACGTCCCGATGGCGCAGATGTCGGCGGGGATGGAGCACGCGCCGGAGATGGAGCACGCGCCGGGGATGCATCACGAGATGGCGGGGATGAGCGACTCCGTCATCGTCGTCCTCAACCAGGTCAAGGCCGACAAGCGCGCCGACTTCGAGCAGTGGGTGAAGGAGTTCTGGGGCGCGGGGATGGCGTCGAGCGACGCGAGCGTGAAGCGCCGGTTCGCGGACACGCACGTCATCACGCCGGCGGCCGCGAACGCCGACGGGACGTGGACGTACATGATGGTGATGCATCCCTACCATCCCGGCGAGGACTACATGATCCGGTCGCTGACGCGAACGCTCATCGCGGCCTCGGATACGACGCGGCTGATCGGCCTGCTCGCCGGCGCGCGCGCCGCACCGCCGACGGTGATCAGGGGGAGGATCATGATGGAGGGAATGACGACGAAGTAGCGGACCGCCCCGTATCAGCCGCGTACCACCGCGGGGACGGCGGTGTGCTCGGCGAATTCGAGCGTGACGTTCTGAGCTGGTGAGTTGCGGCGGGCCGGGGGTGGGGGAGGGGTTCGTCGCTTCGAGCTGCCCTGCCCCCGGACGGCTGTTCTCGACTACCCTTGCCGTCTGGTGCGCATTTGCGCATATTCAATGCGCCATTTGCCGGAGCATGACATGACGGTGCACGCGGTAGCTGCCGCCCTGGGCGGCCGGAAGACGCTGCACACCGAGGTGCATTCGGACCTCGACCTCGCCGCGGCGGCGATGCACGGGATCCCGGCGGAGGCTGCGCAGCGGATCGTCGAGAGCGGCCTGCTCTCCCCCGACGAGCTCTATGCGCTCGTCATCCCGCGGCGTACCC
>JABFXM010000035.1 GCA_013361745.1 Gemmatimonadaceae bacterium
CCTCGCGAAGCGCCGTCCGGTGGATGAGCGCGCTCACCGACCCGATGCGCTGCACGGTGATATCCGCCTCGGGCGCAATGATGCCGCTCCCACGCCCTTCCCGATTGACGCTGCTCGCGGCGACGCGGAGCGTGGTGGTCTGTGTCGGGCTCCATCCGTGATCGAGACGCCCGAAGCCCTTCCAGGTGTCGCGCACCTCGCGCCCCGTGAAGGTCGCGCGCGCGGTCGAGGCGATGCGATCTTCGTTCTCGTTCGTGTATTCGAGCGCGCCGAACATGTAGCTCCCGGTGCCGTTCGCCGCGTTCACGCGCAGCGGTCCACCACCGGCGGCGCCGGCCTGCGTACGCCGGAATCCTTCCTGCGCACGCCGGAAGTCGGCGGCGTTCTCCCCTCTCGGCACGACCGCGGATCGTGCATCCACCGGGATGCCGGGCCGGTTGTATACGAAGGTCTCACCCGTCCAGCGCTGGCCGCCACTGCGCGACTCCATGTCCACCACACCGTTCGACGACCGTCCCACGTCGGCGCCGTACGTGGTGGCGAGCACCTGGAATCGCGCGAGCGCCGAGAGCGGCACCTCGACACGTGGCCCGCCGAGGTAGCCCTCGTTGTTCTCGAGGCCATCCAGAGTGTACTGCGTGTACAGGCTGTTCGCCCCGTCCACACTGAGCTTCGGCGCGTCGCCGAAGAAGCCCGTGCCCTGCGCGACGCCGGGAATGTTGTAGGCGAGCGCGATGGGGTCGCGAGCGTCGGTTGGCAGGCGCTGCAGCTCCGTGTGTTCGATGCTGCCACCGGTGGTGGCGTCCGCAGTGTTCACGAGGGGCCGTGCGCGCTCGGCGACGACGCTCACCACGTCGAGGCGCGCGAGCGGCGGCAGCGTCACGCCGATCTCCCGCTGCTCGCCAGGCCGCAGCGCGGCGACGATGATCGTTACCGGCTCGAGGCCGACGCGGCGGATCACGAGCGTCCCCGCGACGCCGGCCGGCACGCGGAGGCTGAACCGGCCGGTGGCGTCGGTGGATGTCGTGGCGTCGCCCGGCGTCCAGCGGAGCCACGCGTCCGCCACGGGTCGCCCTGCCTGCTCGCGAGCGACGCCACGCACCGAGGCAGAGTCTCGCGTCTCCTGCGCGCGCGCAGCGACGGCCGGCGCAAGCAGAAGGATCGTCGCCAGCACTCCAGTGAACGCGCGCTCCCCGCGCGTCGGACCGAACGAACCTCTCGTCATCAGCTCCCGTCTTTGTGTGGGAAATCCGCTCCGCACCGGTGATCGCCGGTCGGCGTCATCGCCTGACGTACCAGTTGATCACGCGCTGAATCACGCCTGTGAATCGCGATTTTGTATACTGCTCGGCTGCCTGCCTGATCGCCTCGGGATAGGTGGGATATGCGTGGATGGTGCCGCCCAGCGCATGCGCGGAGATGCCGTGCTTCATCGCGAGCGTGATCTCGCCAATGAGATTCCCCGCTCCGTGACCGAGAACGTGGCCGCCGAGGATCTTTCCGCGCGCGTTGGTCACGAGCTTCACCATCCCCGCCGTCTCGCCGTCGGTGATCGCACGATCCACGTCCGAAAGGGGACGCCGCCACACCCGCACGCCGTCGCCATGTTGCGCGCGTGCCTCCTCCTCCGTGAGCCCGACGTGCGCGAGCTCGGGTTCGGTGAAGGTCACCCACGGCACGACGGTATAGTCCGCCGCGCTCGTGAAGGGGAAGAACGCGTTCCGGATCACGAGACGCGCCTGGTAGTCGGCGACGTGCGTGAAGCGGAGCGGCCCGACGCAGTCACCCGCCGCCCATACGCCGTGCGCCGTCGTACGCAGTCCATCGTCCACGGTGATACCCCCCTTCCCCGCCTCCACTCCGCCCCGCGGGAGGTCCAGCGCGTCGACCCGCGGCACGCGGCCGGTGGCGACGAGCAGCGCGTCTCCCTCGACCGTGAACGGTGCCGCGGCGTGTCCGCTGCCATCGCGGGTCGCCGTGACACGAACACCGCCGGTGTTCGACACGCGCTCCACACGCGTTGCCTTTGTGCCGACGTGCAGCCGTACTCCCTCCGTGGTCAGCCGCTCGGCGAGCGCGGTAGCCAGCTCATGGTCCTCGCGCGGAAGCAGCTGGGGCGCAGCCTCGAGGACGTGCACTTCGCTGCCGAGCCGCGTGAACGCCTGCGCCAGCTCCAGGCCGATCGGACCGCCTCCGAGCACGAGCAGTCTCGCGGGCAGCGCGGTCAGCGAGAAGATCGACTCGTTGGTGAGATAGGGGACGTCTGCGAGCCCCGGAATCGGCGGCACCGCGGGGGAGGTCCCCGTCGCGATCACGATTCGCTTCGCGTCCATCGCACGCCCGTCCACCGCGATCGCGCGTTCCCCGGTGAATCGTGCGTCACCCTGGATGACGTCGACACCGAGCGCGCGGAACCGCTCGGGACTGTCGTGCGGCGCGACCCCTGACTGCGCGTCGCGGACCCACTGCATCACGGCCGCGAAGTCGACCCGAACATCGCCGGTGCGGACGCCATAGCGCCCCGCAGTGCGTGTATCGGTCGCGGCGCGCGCGGCCGCGATCATGGCCTTGCTGGGGACGCACCCGTTCCAGAGGCACTCCCCGCCGAGGCGGTCGCGCTCGACGAGCGCGACGCGCGCGCCGATTCCCGCGCTGCCCGCGGCGGTCACCAGCCCGGCGGTCCCTCCGCCAATGACCACCAGGTCGTAAGTCGCCATCGTCTCCGTCTGCTCGATACGCGTGGTCCTGCGCTCCCGACTTCTCGTTTGCGCGACATGTGATCGCGGCCGCAGGGCAAGTCACGACGCGGTCCGGGAGTTCCCGATATGCTGCGCGAGTATCGCGCGGCATGGC
>JABFXM010000606.1 GCA_013361745.1 Gemmatimonadaceae bacterium
GCCGGGTGACGATGCCGACGGTGAGGGCGCCGACCTCGCGCGCCAGCTCGCAGATGATCGGGGCGGCGCCGGTGCCGGTGCCGCCGCCCATGCCGCAGGTCACGAAGACCAGGTCGGCGCCCTGCAGCGCGCGGAGGACTTCCTCGCGGTTCTCGTCGATCGCCTGGCGACCGATCTCGGGTCGCGCGCCGGCTCCGAGGCCGCGCGTCAGCTTCTTCCCGATCTGGATCTTGATGTCCGACTTCGAGCTCAGGAGCGCCTGAGCATCAGTGTTCACCGAGACGAACTCGACCCCCTCGAGCCTCTCGTCGATCATCCGGTTGACGGCGTTTCCACCGCCGCCACCGACGCCGACGACCTTCATCCGCGCATTCTGAGACGCGTTCTCTTCGAATTCGAAGATCATTGAGGGAGAGTCCTCTGGTGCTACGAGGGATGCCAATGAGGGGGGTTCCGCCGGACCAAACCGGCGGAGTATGGCCGTCCTGCTGGAAGGAGCTTCGCACGCCGATCCCTGTACGCGCGAGGCCAATCTAACAGCTTTTTTTCGTACGACCATACCCGCTCTTTGACGAGCGATCGCGCAAAAGATTTCAACCACAGAGCAAGAGAGTTTTCCACAGCGCGTCGCGCAACGTCAGGTAAATGACCTGCTTGCGCTGGGGAGAACGGGAATTCGCGCTGTTGACGCGCTGTGGATTGTCGTCCGCGCTGACGCCTCGGCCGCGCCGCTCGCGCATCGATCTTCGAGGGTGCCGGAGAGTGCGACTGGCCGGTCGATCAGGCCCGTCCGGAGCGGATCGCGCGCTCGGAGAGCGACCCTCGTCACGCGATTGCAGGCAGGGAACGGGGCGTTGCTGCTGCTCCTGCTCGTTCGAACAGAAGGCACGAAGGCACGAAGGGGTTTTCAAAAAACCTCCTTCGTGCCTTCGTGCCTTCTGTCATTCCCAGCAAAGGCAGCTCTTCCTGCCTTCGCGCCTTCCGTCATTCAAGGCGAGAGCATCGAGAAGCGCGCCGTTAGGCTCGCTCCCTTCTCCCCTTCCCGATCAGAAGAAATCCTGCAGCCAGTCCTTCACCCGCTTCGCGAAGCGGTCGACCTGGCCGTCGCCGGCGCGGGCGCCGCCGCGAACCTTCGCCGTCGCGCCGGAGAGATGCAGCCGGTGGGCGCCGTACTGCGCCAGGCCGACGACGGTCGCGAAGCGGGGCGAGTCCACCGAGTCCGAGAGGCCGCCGACGTTCTCCACCGGGGATCCGATGCGGACGCCCGTGCCGAACGAGTCGGCCGCAAGCTCCGCGACGCCGCTCATCGCCGCCGCGCCGCCGGTGAGGACGATCCCCGCCGAGAGGCGACCGGCGTAGCCCGCGTTCGCGATCTCGCGCGAGACGAGATCGAAGATCTCGTCCATCCGCTGATGGATGATGTGCGCGAGCAGCTCGCGCGGGATCTGGCGGTCGCCCTGCGCGACGGTGCTGGGGAGCTGGATCGACTCGTCGCTCCGGACGAGCGGCTCGTAGGCGCAGCCGTACTGTTCCTTCAGCCGCTCGGCGTCCGCCTGCGTCACGCCGAGGCCGTGCACGATGTCGCTCGTGACGTTGTTGCCGCCGTAGTTGATCGTGCCGAGGTGGCGGATCTTCCCCTCGTGGAAGATCGCGAGGTCGGTGGTCCCGGCGCCCATCTCGACGAGGGCGACGCCGAGCTCCTTCTCGTCCTCGGTGAGGACGCAGAGCGCGCTGGCCAACGGCTCGAGCACCAGCTCGCGCGTCTCGTAGCCGGCGCGCTCGACGCTCTTGCGGAGATTCATCGCCGGCGAGCTGCCGATCGTCACGAGGTACATCTCGACCTCGAGACGCATCCCGATCATCCCGACCGGATCCCGGATCCCCTCGTTCTTGTCGACGGTGTACTCCTGCGGGATCGCGTGCAGCAGCTCGCGGTCCTGCGGGATCACCTGCGCGCGAGCGACCTCGTTCGCGCGATCGACGTCGCCTCGCTTGATCTCCTCGCCGTTCACCGCGACGACGCCATGGCTCGTCATCGCCTGGACATGCTCGCCGGCGATCCCGGCGTAAACCGCCTCCACCTCGACGCCCGCCATGCGCTCGGCGTCCTGCACCGCCTTGCGGATGGAGCGCGTCGTTTCCTCGATGTCGGCGACGACGCCGCGGCGCATCCCCATCGTCTTCGCCTGCCCGACGCCGAGGACGCGGATCTTCGGGTGCTTCGGCAGCTCGCCGACGACTTCGGCGATGATCGCGGTGGTCTTCGCGGAGCCGATGTCGAGTCCAGCTACCAGGCGTTCGGGATTCATTGCAGGCGGGCGATGACTTGGTCGCGGTATCGGAGGTCGAGCTCGGCCACCGCAAGATGGCGCCGCGCGAGGTCCTCTTCAACAGGGGAGATTTCGGCGAGGCGATCGGCGGTGACGTCGGCGAGGGTGCGGACGCGCACGTCGGGTAGACGAATGAGCAGCTCGTTTCGTCCCTCGCGGCGAATCTCGCTCACGCGAGCGAAGAGCTTCGGATACCGGGATCGGAGCTCGGCGAGCAGCCGCGTGATCCCGGTGTCCCGTGCGGCTATGATCGGCAGATCGAGCTTCGCGCTGCTCGGGTCGATCGGCAACGGCTGCGCGCGGTCGTCGATCACCGTGAACCCTTTCGCGCTCGGCACGAGGGCGACGGGGAGGTTCTCGCGGACGGTGACGACGAGGGTGCCCGGGAGGTGGCGGCCGATGCGCGCCTCGCGGACCTGCTGGTGTCGGTCGAGGCGGGAGACGAGCGGGTCGGGGTCGTCCCAGACGCTCGCGGTGGAGTCGAGTTGCAGACGCGCGATGAGGTCCGCCGGCGGTAGGTA
>JABFXM010000341.1 GCA_013361745.1 Gemmatimonadaceae bacterium
TCGTGTCGATCGGCGACGGATGCGATCGCTCTTAGGCGCCGATGCTCGGCGATGCATCGAGGAGAAAGGTCATCTCGTCGGTGTCGTTGAGGAGGCTGTAGCGGGAGAACGTCGGAATCGGGAAGCGCACTTCGTCGCCGTCGGGGAGCGTCAGCGTCTGCGTCTCGAGGTCGACGACGACGTGCTCTCCGGCCGCGTCGTTCGCGATGAGGCGCGCGAGGATCTCCGGCGCGACCTCGATCGGGAGCAGCCCGTTGACGAGCGCGTTGCCGCGGAAGATGTCGGCGAACTCGCTGCTGATGACGGCGCGGAAGCCGGCGCCCGCGAGCGCCCACACCGCGTGCTCGCGCGAGGACCCGCAGCCGAAGTTGTTCCCGGCGACGAGGACCTGGGCGCCGCGTGATTCGAGGCGGTTCAGCACGAAATCGGGGTTCTTCGATCCGTCGGGGCGATACCGCCAGTCGTGAAAGGCGTGCGGCCCGAGCCCCTGGCGATCGGTCGTGGTGAGAAAGCGCGCGGGGATGATCTGATCGGTGTCGACGTTCTCCCGCGGCATGATCACGTACGTCGAGGCGAATCTCCAGCTTCGTGCGGTCACAGCGAACCTCCGGCAATCAGTGTGCGTGGATCGGTGATGACGCCCGTCACCGCCGCGGCCGCGGCGGTGAGCGGACTGGCGAGGAGGGTGCGGCCGCCACTTCCCTGCCGCCCCTCGAAGTTGCGGTTGCTCGTCGAGACGGCGAGCTGCCCCGGCGCGAGCTGGTCGCCGTTCATGGCGATGCACATCGAGCAGCCCGACTCGCGCCATTCGGCGCCGGCGGCGAGGAAGACGCGGTCGAGACCTTCCTCCTCCGCCTGACGCTTCACCTGCTGCGATCCGGGCACGACGAGCACACGCACCCCGTCGGCGACGCGACGGCCGCGCATCACGCTCGCCGCATCACGGAGGTCGGAGATGCGCGAGTTGGTGCAGCTACCGACGAAGACGACGTCCACCGGTGTACCGGCGAGCGGCTTGCCGGCGGTGACACCCATGTAGCGCAGTGCGCGCTCCGCGTTCTCGCGCTCGGCGCGATCGGCGAGGCGACAGGGGTCGGGCACTGGCTCGTCGATCGACATCCCCATCCCGGGATTCGTGCCGTAGGTGATCATCGGCGCGATCCCCGAGCCGTCGATCACGATTGACCGGTCGAAGGCGGCGCCCTCGTCGGTGGCGAGCGTGCGCCAGTCCGCCACCGCTGCTTCCCAGGCATCACCCTTCGGCGCGTGCGGCCGCCCCTCGAGGTACGCGAAGGTGGTCTCGTCGGGCGCGATCATTCCGGCGCGGGCGCCCGCCTCGATCGACATGTTGCAGACGGTCATGCGCTCCTCTATCGAGAGCGCGCCGATCACGCTGCCGCGATACTCGATGACGTGACCCGTCGCTCCGCCGACGCCGAGCCGCGCGCAGATCGCGAGGATCACATCCTTCGCCGTGACGCCCGGCGCGAGCTCCCCGTCGACGCGCACCTCGAGCGTCTTCGGCCGCGTCTGCAGCACGCACTGGGACGCCAGGACGTGCGCGACCTGCGAAGTCCCGATGCCGAAGGCGAGCGCGCCGAACGCGCCGTGGGTGCTGGTGTGGCTGTCGCCGCAGACGACGATCATCCCCGGCTGGGTGAGCCCGAGCTCGGGGCCGATGACGTGGACGATCCCCTGGCGGCGATCGCCGAGCGAGAGGAGGGCGATGCCGAACTCCTCGCAGTTTCGGGCGAGCTGCTCCACCTGCGCGACGCGTGAGGCGGTCTTCTCGTCGCGAATGGGCAGCGCGGCGAAGCCGCCGCGCGTCGTCGGCGTCGAGTGGTCCATCGTGTCGACGGTGCGCTGCGGGGCGCGCACGTGGAGCCCGCGCTGTCGCAGCTCGGTGAACGCCTGCGCGGAGGTCACCTCGTGCACGAGATGCAGGTCGACGTACAGCACGGCGGGGGTCGCGTCGGTCTCGGCGCGGACGACGTGGCGATCCCAGAGCTTCTCGAAGAGCGTTCGTGGACGGGTCGTGCTCACGCGTGAGCTCCGGGCGCGACCGCTTCGGCCGCGGCGAAGGTGAACGAAGGAGTGGCGGCGGGAGCGTCGGAGGGACGGCGCCGTCGTGCATGTGCGAGCGCGTTGAGCGCGTTGAGCGCGTCGACGTACGCTTCGGTGGACGCGGTGACGACGTCGGTATGCGCGCCATGGCCCACGCAGCCCACCCCGGAATGGAAGTCGCGAACGCGGACCGTGACCTCGCCCAGCGCGTCGAGTCCCTCGCTCACGTTGCGGATGGTGAAGCCCTGCAGCTCCGCGAGGTTGCCGACGATGGCGTTCACCGCGCGACAGCTCGCGTCCACGGGGCCGGTGCCCGTCGCCGAAGCGACGCGGGTCGCGCCGTCGGGCGCTCGCAGCTCGACCGTCGCCGTCGGGATGAGGTGCGTCCCGCTCGCGACCTGCAGCTGACGGAGGCTCCAGCCCGCTGGGGCATGCTCCTGCGCCCCGGCGGCGAGCACCGCCAGATCGCGCTCGTTGACCACCTTCTTCCGATCCGCGAGCTCCTTGAAGCGCGCGAACACCTCGACGAACCGCTCGTCCTCGAGCTCGTAGCCGAGCGCGGCGAGACGCTTGCGCAGCGCGTGTCGTCCCGAATGCTTGCCGAGGACGAGCTGGCTGCCGTCGGCGCCGACGGTCTCCGGGGCGATGATCTCGTAGGTGGATGCGTGCTTGAGCATCCCGTCCTGATGGATGCCCGCCTCGTGCGCGAAAGCGTTCGCGCCGACGATCGCCTTGTTCGCGGCGACGTACGAGCCGGTACAGGACGAGACGACGCGCGAGCTG
>JABFXM010000045.1 GCA_013361745.1 Gemmatimonadaceae bacterium
CGCGGTGTTCATCGTCGAGGAATAGCTGCCGCCGAGCGACATGTTGGCGACCGCCGGCTTGATCGCGTTCGTGCGCACCCAGTCCAGTCCCGCGATGACGCCCGAGTTCGACCCCGACCCATTGCAGTCGAGCACGCGGACCGCGCGCAGGTAGACGTTCTTGGCGACGCCGTAGGTCGCGGCGCCGACGGTCCCGGCGACGTGCGTGCCGTGGCCGTTGCAATCCTGACCGTTTCCGCCGAACGCGTCATACACCGCGCTGGCGCGCGAGCCGAACTGCGGATGGCTCGTCTCGATCCCGGTGTCGATGATGTACGCCCGGACCCCGGTGCCCTGCGAGTTGTAGACGTAGGTGCCCGAGAGCGGGAGCGAGCGCTGGTCGATCCGGTCGATCCCCCACGTTGCGCCGGACTGCGTCGTCGTGATGTGGACTTCCTGGTCGGGCTCGACGTACGCCACCCCCGGGTCGGCCGCGAGCGCCGCCGCGGCCTCGGCGGTCATCTCGCCCGCGAATCCCTGCAGCACGGAGCCGTACTCGAACTTCACCTTCGCTCCCGCCTTGTGCGCGTACCGCGCGACGGCGGTGTGGAAGTCCCCGGAGACGTCGCGCAGCACGATGATGTACTGATCGGGGATCACCTTCCCCGTCACCGCGGCGACCGCGTGCGTGCGGGGCAGCGCCTGCGTCGGGCTCGTCGCGTCCTGGCAGGCGACCACGGCGACGACGATCCCGGCGAGCATTCCCAGTCTCTTCACAGCTCCCTCCTCGAGTGAAAACCGAACTGCTGGCGTTGACGACCGCCTGCCGCGTCGCAGGGCTTTCCGCGTCAGGACGGCGCGGGCAAGGCGATGACGCACCGCCGGCGGCGCGCGTCGCTGCGGCGCCTGCCTAACGGCGAGATCGTTCGGATGAGGTGGTGCGGAGCCGCGACGGCCTCGCCGCGGGAGGGGCAACGCTATCAGTGACGGACGGCGCGCGCAAGAGGAGTCATCGTCGGGCCTAACGCGCGGGCGGCGGCCCCGTTCGCCGGCACGTTCTGCATTAGCGCGCTCTCACCGTTCGTCCGTGTCTTCCTCGCGCGCGAGGCGGCGCGTCATCCGCTCCCCCTCGACGCGACGCCACTCGGCGATCCGCTTGTGGTCGCCGGAAAGAAGCACGTCGGGGACGCGCAGTCCGCGGTACTCGGGGGGACGCGTGTAGCTCGGAGCGCTCAGTCCCCCCTCGAAGAAGGAGTCGGTCCGCGCGCTGTCGAAATCCGACATCGCCCCGGCGAGCAGCCGCACCGTCGCGTCGACGATCGCCAGCGCAGCGGGCTCGCCGCCGCTCAGCACGAAGTCGCCGAGCGAGATCTCCTCCGTCGCGAGCGCGTCGGCGACGCGCTGGTCGACGTCCTTGTAGTGACCGCAGAGGAGCGTCAGCTCCTCGCCGCCGGCGTATCGGACCGCGTCCGCATGCGTGAAACGCCTGCCGCGCGCCGAGACGAGCACGATCGGCGCCCGCGCGCCGAGGTGCTCGACCGCCTCGAAGAAGGGCGCCGGCTTCATCACCATCCCGGCACCTCCGCCATATGGATAATCGTCCACCGTGCGGTGGCGGTCGTGCGTGTGGTCGCGGAGATCGACCACGTTGTAGGTCACGCTCCCGGCGGCCGCTGCACGCGCGGGGATGCTCAGCGAGAGCGGCCCGCTGAAGAACTCCGGAAATATCGTGACGATGTTGACGCGGAGCACGGACGCGCTCAGTCGAGCAGCCCGTCCGGAAGCGTCACGACCACCGCGCGCGCCTCGCGATCGACGGCGAGCACGGTGCGCTCGTCGTAGGGGATCATCACGCTCGCCGCCTAGCCCTCGCCGTCGCGAGCGCGCTCGACGTCCATGACGAGTCCCTGCGGCAGCTCGTAGACCGTGGCGACGGTTCCGACGAGTTCCCCATCCTCGAGCTCGACGCGCATCCCGGGAAGATCGTGGATGTAGATCTCGTCCTCGGCGGGTGCCGGGAGCTCCGACTCCGGGAGCAGGAAGTAGCGCTCGCGCCACCGTTCTGCCGCGGTGCGGTCGGGAATTCCCGCGACGGTGACGATGAATCCTTCCTTGAAGGGACGCGCCGCCCGGATCTCCGCCGGCGGGATCTTCGCGTCGACGCGCCCCGAGGCATCGCCCACCAAAAGACGACGGCCGGACGCGAAGATCGCGTCCGGCGCGTCGGTGATCGGCTGGACGACGAGCTCGCCCTGGATCCCGTGTGCCTTGCGCACCCGGCCGACGATGACGTGCACCGCGTCGTCGCTCATCGGAACGAGAGCGCGATTACTCGCTCTGCTCGCTGACCGGAACCGCCTTGGCCTGGAGCTGACGGCCGAGGCGTGCCTCGTGACGGCGCTTGAGGACGCCCGCCTTGCGGATGATCGAACGGACGGTGTCGGTCGGCTGCGCGCCGACGTTCAGCCAGTGCTCGATGCGCTCTTCCTTCAGCGTGACCGCGTTCTCCGCCTGGCGGGGAGCGTACGTGCCGAGGATCTCGATGAAGCGGCCGTCGCGCGGGCTCGTGCTGTCGGCGACGACGATGCGGTACATGGGGGCCTTCTTCCGGCCGATACGACGGAGGCGAATCTTGACCATCTTGTTCTCCCGTTAGGCAGAGTGTCTTCTCTGTACTGCACCGGGCTCCTCGCGTGCGCGGCATCTCCGCGCCGCACCCGGGACTGCAGGGGTAAGGTGGTCAGGAGAGTAAGGGGAGTAAGTGACTGCAGCTGGCCGTGCCTTACTCCCCTTACTCCCCTTACTCCCCTTACTCCCCTTACTCCCCTTACTCCCCTTACTCCCCTTACTCCCCTTACTCCCCTTAC
>JABFXM010000198.1 GCA_013361745.1 Gemmatimonadaceae bacterium
CTGCTCAAGCGGCTCGCGAGCCGACCCTTGCCCGACTTCGCCGCCGCGATCGGGTGCGCGACCTGGTCGCAGCTCCTGCTGAAGTTCGTCCTCTCCCACCCCGCCGTGACCTGTGCCATCCCCGCGACGAGCGACGTCGAGCACCTCGCGGAGAACATGCGTGCGGGAGAAGGCGATCTGCCGGACAAGGAGCTGCGAAAGCGGATCATCGCGGCGGTGATCGGCTGAGACTCCTCGCGGTCCATGACAGGAGAGCGCGAAGGGGAGGCTGTGCTTCTGCTCCGGCTGATTGAACAGAAGGCACGAAGCGGTTGCCGTAGAAACGCTTCGTGCCTTCGAGGCTTCTGTCATTCACGGCGCAAGTGTTTCGCGTTAGGCAGGAGCTCCGGATCGCGGGATGACGTGGATTCCGTGCCCGCGGGGGCCGGGGCGAGTTCCTTCGAAACAGCGGGGCCGGGTGCCGGGATACCGCGGGGCGGGGGGCCGGGGGCTGGACTCTTGGCGGGATGCTCGTCACTTGTCGTCAGGCTGCTCGACACCTTTCGATGACGCGCTGCCCGAGGGTCGCTGCAGTCGTTCGAAGTCGATCGCGCCATTGGCGCGGGCGGAGCGCATCATCGTGATCAGCAGGCGGGAGATGCTGCGCATCGTCGCCAGGCGGTCGTTCATCGTCGCGCCCGCGAGCATGCCCCGAATCTGGAGATACCATGACTTCGCCTCGGCGAGAGAAGTCAGCGCGTATTCGTAGAACTTGATGCGGTCCTTGCTAGATCGCCGAGGGTATCCCTCGGCGATGTTCGCGGAGACGGAACCGGCCGCTTTGCAGAGCTGTGTCACACTGAGGGTGAATCGCGGATCCGTCGCGAGACCGCGAGTGTCGAACGTCGCGGCGTCCGCGAGATACAACGCAAGCCTGTACGCCTGCACGCGCCAGATCCGGTCCTCTTTGACGACGTCCGGTACCATCGGTTCCCACTCTTCATATGTCATGGCCCGAATCTGTCAGTGATCCGAGCGCGACCATCACCCGAATGTCCCCGATGGCGCCGAGGCTTTTCTGGTCCCCGGCCCCCTGCACCGCGGTATCCGGCACCCCGCCCCGCTGTTTCAACGGACCTCGCCCCGCCTTTCCCATGACAAGCCCCCTCGCCGGCCTCCCCGCCCCGCAGTCCCTCCTCGTCAACGTCCCTCGCCTCGTCACCGACTACTACGAGCGTCATCCGGACCTCTCCGTCCGCGAGCAGCGCGTCGCCTTCGGGACGTCGGGACACCGCGGGACGTCGTTCGCCGGCTCCTTCACCGAGGACCACATCCTCGCGATCACCCAGGCGATCTGCACCTATCGCCGCGCGAAGGAGATCGTCGGGCCACTGTTCATCGGGATCGACACGCACGCGCTCTCCGAGCCCGCCTTCGCGACCGCGCTCGAGGTGCTCGCCGCGAACGAGGTCACGGCGATGATCGACCGCGACCTCGCGTGGACGCCGACGCCGGCGGTGTCGCACGCGATCCTGAGCTACAACGCCGGTCGCTCGTCCGGCTTCGCCGACGGGATCGTCGTCACGCCGTCGCACAACCCGCCCGAGGACGGTGGCTTCAAGTACAACCCGCCCGACGGTGGGCCCGCGGGCACCGACGTCACGAAATGGATCGAGACCGAAGCGAACCGTCTCCTCGCCGAGGAGCTCCATGGCGTGAAGCGCATCCGTCTCGAGCGCGCGCTCAAGGCGCCGACCACGCATCGCTACGACTATCTGGAGAGCTACGTCGACGCGCTCGGCGAGGTCGTCGACATGGACGCGATCGCGGGGAGCGGGCTCACCCTCGGCGTCGATCCCCTCGGCGGCGCCGGCGTCCGCTACTGGCCGCGCATCGCCGACCGCTGGCGCCTGCCGCTGACGGTGGTGAGCGAGGACGTCGACCCGACCTTCCGCTTCATGACCGTGGACTGGGACGGGAAGATCCGCATGGACTGCTCGTCGCCGTACGCGATGCGGCGGCTGATCGCGATGCGCGACCGGTTCGACGTCGCCTGGGCGTGCGACCCCGACCACGACCGGCACGGTATCGTCGCGCGGAGCGGCGGGTTGATGAACCCGAATCACTACCTCGCGGCGTGCATCTCGTATCTCTTCGGCCGCCGCCCAAAGTGGCGGAGCGACGCGGGCGTCGGCAAGACCGCGGTGAGCAGCGCGATCATCGATCGCGTCGCCACGTCCGTCGGTCGCCGCGTCGTCGAGGTCCCCGTCGGCTTCAAGTGGTTCGTCGACGGGCTGGTGAACGGAACGTTAGGCTTCTGCGGCGAGGAGAGCGCGGGCGGGTCCTTCCTCCGCCGCGACGGCGCCGCGTGGAGCACCGACAAGGACGGCCTCATCCTCGGCCTCCTCTCGGCGGAGATGACCGCGATCGCGGGCCGCGATCCCGCGGAGATCTACCGCGGACTCACCGAGCAGTTCGGCGATCCGGCCTACAGGCGCATCGACTCCCCCGCCACCCCGGACCAGAAGGCCGCGCTCGCGAAGCTCTCGCCGCAGCAGGTGAGCGCGAAGGAGCTCGCCGGCGAGCCGATCGTCCGCATGACCACCACCGCCCCCGGCAACGGCGCGCCGTTAGGCGGTCTCAAGGTCGAGACCAGCGACGCCTGGTTCGCCGCGCGTCCGAGCGGGACGGAAGACGTCTACAAGCTCTACGCCGAGAGCTTCAAGGGACCGGAGCATCTCCAGCAGGTCATCGACGACGCACAGCGCGTGGTGAGCGCCGCGCTTCGCTGACGCGGGGGCGGGTGGCCAGGGGTCAGGGGTCAGGGGTCAGGGGTCAGGAACGGCGACGAGGGACGAGTGAAGA
>JABFXM010000107.1 GCA_013361745.1 Gemmatimonadaceae bacterium
GCCTGATGCGCGCGGTCCTCGCGGCGTACGCGCGCGCAGTCGGAGCCCTCGGTCTCGCGCTGCTCGTCGCCGCGCTCGTCGTCGACCACGGGTGGACCTCGCGCGGCCTGGCCATCCTCGTCCTCTTCGCCGCCGTCACGACGCTGCGGCTCCAGCAGATCCCGCTCACCAAGTACGGCGCGCTCAACATGCTCGGCGTGCCGGCGCTCGCGGGGGCGCTCACCGTCGGCGCACCGGCGACCGCCCTCGCGCTCTGGCTCGGCATCGCCCTCGCCGACGGACTGCTGCTTCGCAAAGGGATGCAGGCCGCCATGATCAATGCCGGCCGCGAGGTCGTCGTGCTGATCGCCTCGTACGGCATCTACGCCTGGGGCGTGGTGGCCCTGAGCGGCGACGACGCGACCCTGAGCACCGAGACGCTGCCGGCGCTGGCGATGTTCCTGCTCGCGTACTTCCTGCTGAGCCGTCTCCTCCTCTATTTCACCCTCCTGCTGCGCAACAAGCTGCTCGAGGAGGAGCGATCGCTCATCCTGCGGTACGAGGTGATCGCCTTCGGGGCCGGCGCGATCGCCGTCGCCACGATCCTGCTCACCGTCGCCAACATCCGGCCCGTCGGGTGGGCGGTGGTGGCCGTGGTGATGCTCGGCGCGGGGCTCCTCCTGAAGCGGATCCTCGAGGAGTCGATCAGCGCGGAGGAGCTGAACAAGATCCTCGCCATGGAGCACGTGGTCTCGTCCGACGTCGACATCGCCGATGCCTTCCGGCGGATCCAGCTCCTCGCCCACCGGCTGGTCGACTGGCAGTCGTTCCGGATCTCGCGGCTCGACGAGGACACGCTGCGCATGGTCTGGCATGGCGACGCCGGCTATCTGGCCGAGCCGCAGCCCCTCGACGACTCGCTCGGCGCCCTGCGCGAGGAGGCCATGCGCTCGGGCGACACCGTCGCCGTGACCGACGCGCTGCGCGACGAGCGCATGGCGCCCGGCGTGTCGACGACGCGCAGCATCATCGTGATGCCCCTGCGCTTCGGCGATCGCACCGTCGGCATGCTCGAGCTCGAGCATCACAAGCCGGACACCTACCGCGACAAGGAGATCGCCCTCATCCGGCGCTTCGCCAACCAGCTCGCGACGACGCTGCACATCCACGACCTGCGGCGGCCGCTGCTCGAGGCGATGACGCGGGTCAGCTCGCAGCTCGAGACCCTGACCGCCTCCGCCCGCGCGCTGCGGGGCGGCGGCGAGTCGGTCGCGCGCACCATCGGCGACATCAGCCGCGGGATCGCCGAGGAGGGCGAGCAGGTCAACCGCTCGCTCGAGGTGACCCAGACGCTGCACGCCGCCACCCAGAACGTGGTGGCCGACGGCAGCGCGGCCGCCGCGCAGAGCCAGCGCGCCACCGAGATCGCGGCCGAGCACCGGCACACGATCGCCACCGCCATCGAGCGGCTGGTCGGTGCCAAGACCTTCGTGGGCGAGAGCGGCAGCCAGATCCAGGGGCTGTCGCAGACGGTGCAGCGCATCACCGAGTTCATCGCCGTCATCCGCGAGCTCGCCGACCAGACCAATCTGCTCGCGCTGAACGCCGCGATCGAGGCGGCACGCGCCGGCGAGCACGGGGCGGGGTTCGCCGTCGTGGCAGACGAGGTGCGCAAGCTCGCCGAGCAGAGCGCGCGGGCGTCGGACGAGGCTGGGGAGATCGTCGGCGCGTTCGAGGAGCAGATGCGCCGCGTCGCCTTCCAGATGTCGCGCGGCGAGACGATCGTGCAGGACGTCGAAGCGCTGTCCGAGCAGGCGCGGGCGGCGCTGGACCTGATCGTCGAGGCGACGGCCAGCGCGGCGACGGGCGCGCAGCGCATCGCGGTCACCTCGCGCGAGCAGGAGCTCGCCTTCGCCGGCCTGAGCGACCGGGTCCGGCGCATCGCCACCATCGCCGGCCGCAACCGCGTCGGCGCTGAGCAGGTGACCCAGAGTGCGCGCGATCAGGCGAACGCCCTCCGTGAGCTCGAGGGCGCCACGCACGAGCTGCGCGGGGTGGCCAACTACCTGAACGAGCTCACCCGCCGCATCACGAGCGTGGGGTAGTGGTGCCCGACGCGTCGGTGCAGCGAACGGCGATCACCCTTGCCGGCATGCGCTTCCACGTCCGCGTGGGAGTGTTGCCGCACGAGCGCGAGGTCGCCCAGCCGCTGGAGCTCGATCTCACCGTGCGACTCGCGCCAGGCACGGCGGGCGTGCTCGACTACCGCGACCTGTACGCGATCGTCCGCGACGTCGTCGGGGCAGAGCCGCTCGACTACCTCGAGGCGGTGGGGTCGGCGATCCTGACCAGGGTGCTCGCGCTGCCCGGCGCTGCGCACGCTCGGGTCGCCGTGCGGAAGCCGCACGTCGCCCTCGGTGGTCCGCTCGCCTACGCCGAGGTCGTTGTGGAGCAGGGGCATGAGCGTGCGCGCCGACATCGCGCTCGGCTCCAATCTCGGCGCGCGTGACGGCGGGCTCGCGAGCGCGCGCGCCGCGATCTCGCTGCTCCCGGCGACGCGCCTGCTCGCTGCGTCGTCGGTGGAGGAGACGATCCCCTTCGGCGCGAGCGCGCAGGGCCCGTACCTGAACCAGATGGTGGCGGTGCAGACGGCGCTCGCGCCGCATGCGTTGCTGGCCGAGCTGCACGCGATCGAGCGCCGACTCGGCCGCGTGCGGCACGCCCGTTGGGGTGCGCGCACCCTCGACCTCGATCTCGTGCGGTACGGTGCGCAGTCCATCCACACGCACGCGCTGAGTGTGCCGCACCCCGGCCTCCCGAGCCGCGACGTCTGGCAACGCGAGCTGGCGGAGCTGGAT
>JABFXM010000342.1 GCA_013361745.1 Gemmatimonadaceae bacterium
GGCGCCGCGCCTAACGGTGGCGCGCGTGCCGTCGGCGAAGACGCAGTCCAGCGCGGTCACCCATGGCCGCATCGCGCCGACGCGCACCGTCCGCGCACCCGCCGCGTTCGTCGACGCCATCCCGCCGATCGTGCAGAACGACCAGCTCGAGGGATCGACGGGAAAGCGCAGGCCGAGCGGCGCGAGCGTGGCGTTCAGCGTGCCGAGCACCACTCCCGGCTCGACGCGGACGCGCCGCGCCGCGACGTCGATCTCGCCGATCGCGCGGAGCCGGCTGAGGTCCACCACCAAACCGTCGCCGATGGCGCCGCCGGCCATGCTGCTCCCGGAGCCGCGCGGCACGAGAGGCGTCGCGCTCGAACTCGCCCAGCGCACGATGGTGACGACATCGTCCACGTCCGCGGGGACGACGACCGCGCGCGGGATGCGGCGCTGGATCCCCGCCGCCTCCGCGTACACGCCGCGCGCCACGGCGTCGTCGCGGACGATGCCGCGGAAGCCGCGGATTTCAGGCACGCGCGGCGGGAGCGAGGAATGGCTTCCGCCGCACCCGCCCGACGAGCCACCGCACGGCGCCGTTGCTCGGAACGAGCAGCAACCCGGCCGCCATGAGCGCGCGGACCTCCCGCCGGGTGATCTTCACCGTGCCACCGGGCCGCAGCATCGCCCGGCTCCGGGTGAGCTCGCGCAGCGTCGCGTAGGCGAAGAGCAGCGGGAGGAGGCAGAAGGCGCGCACGCTCAGCGCACGCCGCGGGATCGTCGCGAAGTAGTCGAGCGCCGCATCGAGGTCGTGCCAGGCGAGCTCGATCAGCTCCGCGACGGCCGCGTGGTTCTGCGCGGTGTGCGCGGGATCGAGCAGCAGCTGGTGGCTGCTCCCGTGCTCGCGCAGCGACTGCTCGGGGACGTAGATCGCGTTCTCGTGCGTCGCGTCCCAGGCGATGTCCTTGATGATGTTGACGGTCTGCAGCGCCTCTCCGAAAGCGCGGCACTGCCGCCAGAGCGCGCGATACTCGGCGACGCCGATGCTCGCCGAGTGCTCGCGCCACAGGTCGGTGAGGAGATGGCCGACCGTGCCCGCGACGTAGTAGCAGTACTCCTTGTACTCGTCGAGCGTGCGGATGCGGATCCCGTTCGGGTAGAGCCGGACGAACTTCTCCATCCCCTGCACCATCTCGCGCACCCAGTGCCGCACGCGGGACCGCGAGCCGGCGGGGAGGGAGCGATAGACGTCGAGCACGTGCGAGGTGCCGTGGACCAGCTCGACGTGCGCCGCCTCGCCGGCGACCAGCTCGCGCGACGCCTCCTCCAGCGTCGCGCCGGCGGATTCGTCGTCGAGCGCGCGCAGCAGCAGCTCAAGCAGCTCGCTCTTCCGCTCGACCGTCGCGGCGTGATCGTCTTCGATCGTGTCGGCGATCCGGCAGAGGAGGTAGGCCGAGAGCACCGCGTGATGGAGCGATCCGGGAAGAAGGCGGATCGAGAGCGCGAAGGTCCGCGAGACGCGCGGAAGGATCGCGCGGCAGAAGGCGAGGGAATCCGCGGAGGCGGGGACGGGCGGAACGCTCGTTGCCTCGCTCGGCGAGACGGAAGGCGCGATTTCGTCCGGGGCGGGATACGGCGGGATCGACACGGTATCCGGAAGATAACGGCTGCCGCCCGGCATGGGCCGCACTGCGAGGCAGAGATGGCGACGAAGCTCGACAAGCCGATCAAGCGGGAGCTGGAGCACTCCGGCAAGCTCTACACGGTCACGATCTCGCCCGACGGGATCAAGGTCGTCGAGAAGGGGAAGCGGAAGGGACACGACCTTCCGTGGAGCGCGATCATCAGCGGGGACGCCGCGCTGACGCAGGACCTCAAGATCTCGCTCGACGCGCTAGCGCTCGAGTAGCGGTCAGATCCCGAGCGACACGGGACGCGGCGGCTCCGCCGAGTAGTCGTAGAAGCCGCTGCCACCCTTCCTGCCGGTCATCCCCGCGAGCACCATCCGCTTCAGCAATGGCGGCGGCGCGTAGCGCGTCTCGCGGTACTCGTCGAACATGATCTCGGCGATCCGATAGAGCGTGTCGAGACCGACGAAGTCGGCGAGCGTGAAGGGCCCCATCGGGTGGCCGGCGCCGAGCGTCATCCCCTTGTCGATGTCCTCGATGCTCCCGATCCCTCGCTCCAGCGCGCGGATCGCGTCGAGCATGTAGGGGACGAGCAGCAGATTCACGACGAAGCCGGAGTTGTCCTTCGCCGCGATCGGCTCCTTGCCGAGGGCGCGCGCGAACTCGAAGGCGGAGCGGAAGGTCTCGTCGCTCGTCGTCACGGTGCGGACGACCTCGACGAGCTTCATCAGCGGGACGGGGTTGAAGAAGTGCAATCCGACCATCCGGTCCGGCCGCCCGGAGGCGCTCGCCATCTCGGCGATGGTCAGGCTCGAGGTGTTCGACGCGAAGATCGTCTCGCGCGGACAGACGCGGTCCAGCTCCTCCCAGAGCGAGTTCTTGATCGCGAGATCCTCGACGACCGCTTCGACGACGATGTCGCAGCCGGCCATGTCGGCGACGTCGGTGGTGAAGCCGAGATTGGCGAGGGCGCGCTCGCGCTGTGCCGCCGTGACCTTGCCGCGCTCGATCCCCTTCGCGAGCGTGCGGTCGATGGTCGTGCGCGCCCGTTCGCCGAGGGTGGTGGTGAGCTCACGGACGACGACCGGGAATCCGGCCATCGCCGCGACCTGGGCGATGCCGCTCCCCATCAAGCCGCCACCGACGATACCGACCGATCGAATGGCCATCGTTCCCTCCGTTGTTGGGTCGGTCGCGTCGCGCGTCAGGCGCGTCGCTTCG
>JABFXM010000381.1 GCA_013361745.1 Gemmatimonadaceae bacterium
TCGAGCGGCGCGAGGGCGGGGCCCATCACGAGGCGCTCGCGCGGCGAGTCGTCCGGCGCGCCCGAGCCGCGCCACTCGGCGAAGAGCGTGACGCCGGCAATGTGCGACGCCGCGTGCGCGCCGCTCAGGTCGCGTCCCCCCGTCCCGATCGCCGCTCCGATCCCGACGACGAGGACCTCGTCGGCTCCGACGGTGAGGTGTGCCCCCGGTCCGGAGATCTCGCGCGGATCCGCGAAGCTGAGTTCCTCCTCGCCCCCGCCGGCGGCGACCGCCGAGAGATCGCGGACGAGCCGCGCGTACGGCACCGGCGCGAGCAGCCGCACGTTTCCGACCGGATACACCACCGCGCCCGCCGTCTGCGTCAGGTGCTTCTGTAGCTTCTCGAGCTGCGCCGCGCGCGGCAACGCGGCGTAGACGTCCTCCATCCCGATCGCCGTCAGGTCGGCGACGCGGCCGCCGTCGACGGAGAGCAGGCCGACGCACGCCGCGCCGCCGCCGGGAGGAACGAACGAGACGAGCACGCTTCAGTCAGGCCGGTAGCCTATAAATTCCCGCGCTTCGCCTGCTCCTGCTCGATCGCCTCGAAGAGCGCCTTGAAGTTGCCCTTGCCGAAGCTCTTTGCGCCCTTCCGCTGGATGATCTCGTAGAACACCGTCGGCCGGTCCTCGACCGGCTTGGTGAAGATCTGCAGCAGATAACCGTCCGGATCGCGGTCGACGAGAATGCCCAACGCGGCGAGCACGTCGAGGGGCTCGTCGATCCTGCCGACGCGCTTCTGCAGGTCGGCGTAGTAGCTCGTCGGCGCGGCGAGGAACTCGACGCCGCGATCACGCAGCACCGTGACCGTCTGCACGATGTCGTCGGTCGCGAGCGCCATGTGCTGCACGCCCGGCCCCTGGTAGAAGTCGAGATACTCGTCGATCTGCGACTTCTTCTTCCCCGGCGCGGGCTCGTTGATCGGGAACTTGATGCGATCGTTCCCGTTCGCCATCACCTTCGACATGAGCGAGGAGTACTCCGTCGAGATGTCCTCGTCGTCGAAGGTGAGCAGGTTGCGGAAGCCCATGACGTGCGCGTAGAACTCCACCCACACGTTCATCTTCCCGAGCTCGACGTTCCCGACGCAGTGGTCGACGTACTTGAGCCCGACCGGCGGCGGATTGTAGTGCTGCTTCAGCGGAACGAAGCCCGGCATGAACAGCCCCTTGTAGTTCTTCCGCTCGACGAGCGAGTGGATCGTCTCGCCGTAGGTCTGGAAGGCGGCGATCACGATCTCGCCCTCGGTGTCCTTGAGCACCTTCGGCTCGTGCACCGGCTTCGCGCCGCGCTCGATGGCCTTCTCGAAGGCGTCGCGCGCGTCGTCCACCCAGAGGGCGAGATCGCGCACGCCGTCGCCGTGCTTGTAGATGTGATCGGCGATCGTCTTCGCCTCGTCGCTGAGGTCGGGACGGATCGGCGTCGTCAGGACGAAGCGAATCTTGTCCTGCTGCAGCAGGTAGCTGGCGCGATCGCGCACGCCCGTCTCCGGGCCGCGATACCCGACGAGCTGGAAGCCGAACGCGGTGCGGTAATAGTGCGCCGCCTGCTTCGCGTTGCCGACGTAGAACTCGATGTAGTCCGTCCCGTTGATGGGGAAGGTGTCATGGGCCTGCGCGGTCTCGGTCGCGCGCTCGATCGTCGTCGCCATGTGATACGCTCCGTTGAGTTCGTGCCTACGCCGCGCGGCCTGCCTCGAGAAAGCTCTGCACGTCCGCCTCGCTCATGCTCGGCTCGCCCGGCGACACGTTGTTCAGCTTTCCCTGCTTCATCCACTGCTCGAGCACCCCGACCTGCTCGAAGAGGTGTTCGAACGAGTCCACGTAGAAGAGCAGTGGCTGGTAGTGGTCGATCTCGAAGTACTGGTTGATCACCCACTCGAGCTGGAAGGGAAAGCGCTGCACCTCGGGGCTGTCGATCGAGTGTGCGATCTCGCCGTAGCTGGAGAGCAGCCCGCTCCCGTACACCTTCAGCGACTTCCCGTCCTCGGACTTCATGAGCCCGAACTCGATCGTGAACCAGAAGAAGCGCGCCAGCGCCTTGAAGATGCTCGTCACCCGCCGCACGCGCTCGTCGCGATCCTTCACCGCGCCGACGATCTCCGCCGCCGTGCGCGCCGCCTCGCCGAAGCGCACGAGGGTATCGGCGAACGCCTTGTCCGTGTGCATCGGGACGTGGCCGGCGATGTCGTGGAAGATGTCCGGCTCCGGGAGGTAGTCGAGCTTCTCCTTGTCGCGGATCGAGATCGTCGTCGGGAACTCGCGCTGCCGCAGGCAATCGAAGAAGAGATAGGCCGGCACGTAGCCGCTCACCGGCTTCGCGCGAAATCCCGTCAGCGGCGCCATGAACTTGTTCACGTCCTCGAGCCGCGGCATCCGCTTCGGGTCGAGGCAGAGGACGTCGATCCCCTGCAGGAAGCGGTGGTTCGCGTACTTCCGCCAGCGATCCGCCATCCGGTCGTAGAGCCGGCGCCACGCCTCGTGGTTGTCCTCGTTGTACAGCTCGTACGGCTGGTGGATGTACAGCTGGCCGCTCTTCTGCGCCTGCTCGATGAAGGGCGCTTTCGTCGTGGTCAGCCCCGCATCTGCGGCCGAGGCACTGCGATCGATCTGCGCTGAGGTCACGGTGCTCTCCTGCGGCGGCTCGAGGTCGGCGAACGGTCGGCGGCGCGGCGGCTGAAGCCGCCTTGCACAGACGGCAAATCTAACGCCCGCAACGACCTTTGCTGAGAGGGACGCGCTCTTCCCGCGTACCCCGCGCCGCCTCGACTGTGCCCCGCCTCACGGCGCGCCCGGCTTCCGCTCGCAACCGGGCTCGGACCCGCGCTCAGTCCCGCAGCTCCGGGAGGTCCCGGTACAGGTCGAGCGCCGACGGATTGGCCAGCGCGTCGGTGTTCTTCACCGGCCGCCCGTGCACGACCTCGCGCACCGCGATCTCGCTGATCTTCCCGCTGATGGTGCGCGGGATGTCCGCTACCTGCACGATCTTCTTCGGCACGTGGTGCGGGCTGGCGTGCTCGCGGATCCGCTGCCGGATCCGGTCGCGGAGCGCGTCGTCGAGCTGCGCCTTCTCGCGGAGCCGCACGAACAGGACGACGCGGGAATCGACCTCGCCAAGTGTCTGCTCGATCGCCAGACACTCGACGACCTCCGGAAGCTGCTCCACCTGGCGGTAGATCTCCGCCGTCCCGATGCGCACACCGCCCGGGTTGAGGGTCGCGTCGCTCCGCCCGTGGATGATCAGCCCGTCGTGCTCCGTCAGCTCGGCCCAGTCGCCGTGGCGCCAGACGTTGGGGAAGTGCTCGAAGTACGCCGCGCGGTACTTCGCGCCGTCGGGGTCGCGCCAGAAGGCGACCGGCATGCTTGGAAACGGCTTCGTGCAGACCAGCTCACCCGGCGTGCCCACAACCGGATTTCCCGCCTCGTCCCAGACCTCGACCGCCATCCCGAGCCCGCGCGTCTGCAGCTCGCCGCGCCACACCGGCCCGATCGGGTTGCCTAACGCGAAGCAGGAGACGATGTCCGTCCCGCCGCTGATGCTGCTCAGCCGAACGGTTTCCTTCACGGAGCGCTTCACCCAGTCGTAGCTGTGCGCGGCGAGCGGGCTACCCGTCGACAGGATCGCCTGCAGCGAGGAAAGGTCGTGCGTCTCGCGCGGGATGACCCCCGCCTTCTCCGCGAGCGCGAGGTACTTCGCGCTCGTCCCGAAGACGGTCACGCGCTCGCGCTCGGCCATGTCCCAGAGGATCTCCGGCCGCGGCGCGAGGGGCGCGCCGTCGTAGAGGACGATGCAGCTCCCCACCGCGAGCGCGCTCACCATCCAGTTCCACATCATCCACCCGCAGGTGGTGAAGTAGAAGAGCCGGTCGCCGGCGCCGAGGTCGGTGTGGAGGGCGAGCTCCTTCAGGTGCTGGAGCAGCGTCCCCCCGGCGCCGTGCACCATGCACTTCGGCAGCCCCGTCGTCCCCGACGAGTACAGGATGTAGAGCGGATGATCGAAGGGGAGCCGCTCGAAATCGATCGGCGGCGGATACTCGTCGTCGGGGACGAAGTCGCGCCACGCGACGGCGCGGCGGATCAGGCGCGCGTCGGGGTCGTCGTTCAGGTACGGCAGCACCACGACACGCTCGAGCGTCGGCAGGCCGTCCACGATCTCCTTCACCCGCTCCAGGCAGTCGATCTCCTTCCCCGCGTAGCGGTAGCCGTCGGCGCAGAAGAGCAGCTTCGGCTCGATCTGGCCGAAGCGGTCGACCACTCCCTTCACTCCGAAGTCCGGGGAGCAGGAGGACCAGAGCGCGCCGATGCTCGCCGCCCCGAGCATCGCGACGACGGTCTCCGGAACGTTAGGCATGTAGCCGGCGACGCGATCGCCGGCGACGATCCCCATGTCGCGCATCGCCTTCGCGACGCGCGCCACCTCCGCGCGCAGCTCGTCGAACGAGTGCGACGCGTATTTCCCGCGCTCGTTCCAGGCGATGATCGCCGCCTCCGGCCCGCGAAATCGCAGGAGGTTCTCGGCGAAGTTCAGCCGCGCACCGGTGAACCAGCGCGGGCCAATGTCGGGATCGGGGGGCGCCATGCGCTCCAGCCCGACCACCACCTCGTCCCATGGGTCGCCGACCTCGCGCTGATCGGCGATCACGCTCAGGCACTTCCAGACCGCGGGCCAGAGTTCCTCGGGATGCTCGACCGACCACTTCCAGAGCGACGGATAGTCGATAACCCCGAGCGCGCCGCGCTCGCGGGCGAAGCGCATGAAGCCGGTCATCCGGGCGTCGCGCAGCTGGCTCGCCGACGGAGTCCATACGGGCTCCTCGCGCGAGGGCGGCCCACCATCCCGCCTCGCGGCCGCGCTCAACCCTCAGCCCTTCCGCGCGTCGGCGCGGATCTCCGCGTGGTCACCGATCGTCATCTGCCCGGTCACGTTCTCGACGACGACGGAGTCGCCGAGCATCGAGTTCACGAGCGTCGCCCCCTTCAGCGATCCCTTCGCGCCGACGATCGTGTCGCGCAGCTCGCACCCCTCGACCTTCGTCCCCTTCCCGATCGAGACGTTCGGGCCGATGCGCGAGTTCGTGATCGTCACCCCTTCCTCGACGTACACCGGCTCGACGATCGTCGAGTTCTCGCCCTTCACGCCCCTGGTCGCCGCGCCGTGCTCGAGGATGATGCGATTCGTCTCGAGCAGGGTGTCGAGCTTCCCGGCGTCGTACCATCCCTCGACGTCGATCACCTTGATCTTGGCGCCCTGCTCGATCATGTACTGGAAGGCGTCGGTGAGGAAGAACTCCCCCTGGTTCGCCGGCTGCTTGAGGGTGTGGTCGATCCCCTCGAAGAGCAGCTTCCAGTTGCGGACGTAATAGAGCCCGATGTTCGCCCGCTTCGAGATCGGCGTCGACGGCTTCTCGACGATCTTCGTCATGTTGCCGTCCTTGTCGGTGACGACGACGCCGAAGCGCTGGTAGTCCTCGACCTCCTTCACCCAGATGATCCCGTCGGCGTCCGTCCGGTTGATCACCGAGAGGTCGGCGTCGAAGATCGTGTCGACGAATATGATCAGCACGGGGTCGTGCACGTACGGCTTCGCCAGCTCGACCGCGCCCGCCGTCCCGTCCTGCACCTTCTGCTCGATGAACACCTGGTCCCACTTGTAGCGGCCGCGGACGTGCTCCTCGACCTTCTCCTTCAGGTGCCCGGTGATGTAGATGACCTGGTCCACGCCGCCCAGCTGCTGCAGGTCGTCGAGGATGTAGTCCATCACCGGCTTCCCGGCGATCTTCAGCATCGGCTTCGGCGTGACGTGCGTGTGCGGGCGGAGACGCGTCCCCTTCCCGGCGAGCGGAATGATCACTTTCATGGCTTGCTCGTCCCCTCGCGTCCGTAGCGGTCCTTGATCCTGACGACGTCGTCGAGCTCGGGCGTCGACGCCTCGAGGATGTCGCAGTCGGTCACCGCCTCCATGTAGTGGATCGTCCCCGGCGTGATCCGGAACGCGTCCCCCACCTTGAGCTTCATGTCGCGCAGCTCCTCCGTTCCGGGCAGCTGCACCCAGTAGATCAGCTCACCCGACAGCAGATAGACCGTCTCGTCCTTCTTGTTGTGATACTGCACGGAGAGGGCGTGTCCCGCCTTCACGTGCAGGATCTTCCCGACGTACCGGTCGGTCTTCGCCCAGATGGTCTCGTGTCCCCACGGCTTGGGGACGGTGGTCACGTCGCTAGGTCCGCTCATCGGTAGTTCGGGGTGATCGGTTGTACCGGCACCGAGCAATATCGGCGCCGAACGCGTCGCGCGGCAGGTGTATTCCCGCGCTCGGCATGGCTTCTGCCAGCGGTCGTCGTCATGCTCCTCGCACCGCGCTACATCCCACGCCTCGCGGCGATGGTCGGCCTGTTCACACGGTACGGCCTCGCCGATTTCGCGAAGCAGCAGGGCCTCCTCGCGCTATCCCCGGACGGCACCGTCGATCCGGAGGAAGCGACCGAGATCGGCGCCCGCGCGCGCGCCTTCCGCAAGCGGCTCGTCGAGCTCGGGCCGGCGTACGTCAAGCTCGGTCAGGTGCTCTCCACACGCCCCGATCTGCTCCCCGAGCCCTTCGTCCGCGAGCTCGATCGGCTGCAGGACGACGTCGGCCCGATCCCCTTCGAGGACGTCGAGCAGACCCTCCAGGAGGAGTTCGGGGCGCGCGTCAGCAAGCTCTTTGGCTCCTTCGAGGAGGAGCCGCTCGGCACGGCGAGCCTCGGCCAGGTGCACGCCGCGACGCTGCGCGACGGGCGCCCGGTCGTCGTGAAGATCCAGCGCCCCGGGATTCGGCCGCAGCTCCAGGACGACGTCGCCTTCTTCCGCGAGGTCGCGGGGTTCCTCACCTCGCACACCGAGGCCGGCCGGCGCATCGACATGGTCGGCGTCATCCAGCAGCTGGAGCGCGCCCTCTCCGACGAGCTGGATTACCGGATCGAGGCGCGCAACGCGGCCACCTTCCGCCGCGCGCTCGCCGAGTTCCCGCGCATCCTCGTCCCGCGCGTCATCGAGGCCTACACCTCGCCGCGCGTCCTCACGATGGAGCGCATCCGCGGCATCAAGATCGACGCGGTGCCCGCGATCAGCCGCGTCGAGTACGACTTCACGAAAGTCGCCGACGAGTTCGCGAAGGCGTACCTGAAGATGATCGCGATCGACGGGCACTTCCACGCCGATCCGCATCCGGGGAACGTCTTCGTCGTCATGCCCGGGCACCAGAACCCGCGCACGCCCGCCGAAGTCGTCGCCACCGACCGGCGCCAGACGATGCGCGAGGCGCTGACACCGCTCTCGAAGATGGAGCAGCAGGCGCAGGCCGAGGCGCGCGAGGAGCCGGAGATCGACCTCCCGACCGCCGACGAGCCGAAGCTCGCGCTCATCGACTTCGGGATGACGGCGCACCTCGCGGGCCCAGTGCGCGAGCGGATCATCCGCCTCCTCCTCGACCTCGCCGACAACCGCGGCGGCGACGTCGCCGAGACGATGAACGAGATGGGGATGCCGCTCGAGGACTTCGACCGGCAGACGTACATCCGCGAGATCGCCTCGCTCGTCGCGCAGAACTACGACCTGCAGGTCGGCGAGGTGAAGCTCGGGCGCGTGCTCTACGAGGTGATCAACATCTCGTACGCGCAGGGATTGCGCCTCCCCGCCGAGCTGACACTGCTCGCGAAGGCGCTCTTCAACCTCGACGCGATCAGCGCCGCGCTCGATCCGACCTACAGCCCGATCCGCGCCATCCGCGAGTACGGCAACCGCATCGCCAACGAGCGCGCGAAGGAGGACATGTCGCTGCGCCGCATGTGGCGCACGGCGAGCCAGACGACGGACCTCGTCTCGGCCCTCCCGCATCGCCTCGATCTGTTCACCTCGAAGCTCGCCGCGAACGAGCTCGGGTTCACGGTCGACGCGCCGCAGCTCGGGTCGTTGCTGCGCGGGCTGCAGAAGATCGCGAACCGGATCTTCACGGGGCTCGTGCTGACGGGACTGCTCATCGCGAGCGGGATGCTGCTTCCGTACCGCCGCGTGCTCGGGACGTGGGGGTTCGTGATCTCGGCCGCGATCGGGATCTGGATGGTGGTGAACATCCTGATCACCGACCGCGGGGCGTCGCGCCACGACCGTTAGGCCGCGGTCACCAGAAGCTGCCGAGGGTGAGCTGGACGCGGCTGGCGAAGTCCCGATAGGGGCGGCCGAAGGTACCGGGGGTGAATTCGCGACGCGCGGCCGCGAGCTTCCCATAGCGCACGTAGAAGGGCGCGTCGAGGCGGACCCGCACGTCGCGGTCGTAGATCCAGCCGCGCAGCACGAGCCCGACGCCGGCGTCGCCCAGCGGGTTGTCGAGCGAGTACAGCACCCCGCCCCGCGGCATGCCCGCGTCCACGAAGGCCGTGGCCCAGAGCGCGAGCGGCCGCTGCCCCGCCGCCAGCGAGAGGGCGCGCACGCCCTGCTCGAGGTTGAGGGCGATCATCCCGTCGCCGGCCATCCCGGGATCGTAGCCGCGAAGCCCCGCGCCGCCTAACGGCACCGTCGCCACATGCTCCGGCGCGAGTAGCCCGCCTCGCGGTCGCACGAAGTGGTTGAAGAGCGTCTGGTACGGGTCGCGCGCCGAGATGAAGATCCGCCGCTGATACGGCATGTTGGCCGTGCTGTGTGCGAGGTACGCGCGTGCCGACAGGAAGCCGGCCGTGTCCACGCCGAACGCCTTCCCGCCCTTCACCCACAGCTCCCCGCGACCGTACGGCTCGTTGCTCCGCGACGTCCGGGCGTCGCTCCGCGCCAGACCGCCCGCGATGCTGATCCCGACCTGTGGCGACCATGCTCCCCGCCACTGCCGCGAGGTCTCGTCGAACTTCAGCTCGGCGATGCGCGCTGCTTCCCAGCGCGCCGGGAGATACCCGAACCCGCGCGGCGCCGTGTATGTGACGCCGATCGAACGCGTCGTGCTCACCGTGCGCGCGTACAGGAAGCGGCTCGCGTCCCACGAGTACGAGACCTCCCCACCCGCCGCGCCGTCGAAGGTCCACGCCGTCGTGCGCAGCCCCATCAGTGGCCGGCCCTTCCACGGAATCGTCGGGTTCTCGTGGATCGCCCAGAGATGCGCGCCCTCGCCGTACCAGTTGCTGCTCACGTGACCCGCGGCTGCCGCCGGCCGGTCCGTGGTGAAGACGACGCCGGACTCGTCGCGGTCGACCACTCCCTGGTAGTTCGAGCGGCTCCGCAAGCCGAGGATCGGGCCGTTAGGCGCCGACGTCCAGCCGATCGGCGTCAGCGCCAGGATCACGTTGTCGCGGCTGACCTGGTCGAGGAAGGGCCAGTCGAAGCGCACCCGCACGGGGCCGTCCTCGTCGCGCCAGAGCCTGGAAAGCCCCGGGGGCAGATCGTTCCGCCGGTCCCAATCCTCCGTCGTCCGCAGCGGGTCGAGCTGCACGCCCTTCGGCTTCTCCGCCGTCCGCACCTCGATCCACTGCTCGTCCGCGCTCGCCGAGCCGCGGGCGATCGTCCAGCCCGCGCTCGTCAGCACGCCTAACGGCGGTGGCTCGCGATACTCCGCGCGCCGCTTCACCTTGCCGCGCGTCAGCCAGCTCCCGTCCGGCTGGCGCTTCTGCTGCACCTTCACCAGCGCGTAGTCGGTGAGCCCCGTGTGGCGCAGCCACTGGTCGAAGAACCAGCCGAGCTGCTGCCCCGACGCCAGCTCCGCCGTCGACCGCATCGCCCGCTCGTCCACGTGCTGCAGCGCCCAGTCTTTGTAGTAGCGGTGCATGAAGGCGACGAACGCGCTGTCGCCGATCGCGTCGCGCAACGCGCCGTACATCAGCTCCGCGCGCGAGTAGATCATGTCGTTGTAGATCCCGAACTCGCGGAAGAGATCGGAGCGCGTGCCGACCGGCTGCGCGCGGCCGAGCATGTCGAGCCGGTACTGCGACAGCTGCAGCCGGTCGGTGCCGGAGAGCCGCGGCGCGAGGCGACGGTAGCCGCTCGCGCGGAAGAACGAGCTGTCGCGCCCACCGCGCCGCGCCCGGTCCTGCGGGGTCACACCCTCGGCCCAGGACGTCTGATATGAGGTGAGTCCCTCGTCCATCCACCCCGAGCGCCATTCGTTGTTGGCGAGGATCCCGAAGGTGAAGACGTGTCCTCCCTCGTGAAGGATGAGACCCTGCCCCGAGGAGCCGTTCATCATCATCATCGGGAACTCCGTGCCGCCCCCGTCGAGCCGATGGATGTTCGCCATCATCGGGTAGGCGTATGGCCCGTAGACGTGCTCGAGCCACTCCAGCGCGACCTTCGTCCGCGCGATCGCGCCTCCGTCGCCCCACGACTTCTCGTCGCCCGGGCGATAGAGAACGTTGATCGCGACCGTGTCCCACACCGGCACGCCGTCAGGCGGTGCGACCTCGCCGCGCGGACGAACGTAGAAGATCCCCTCGTAGCGGTAGTCCGGCGACGTCGACCACGCGAACTCGTGGATGTTCTCGGCGTGGAAGCGCACAGCCTTCTCGCCGGCGCGCGCGCTGTCCGCGCCAGCGACCATCGTCGCGACGGGAAGCCGGTACGGCGCGAGCGACGGAAGGTAGACCTCGCCGAACCGCTTCACACGCTCCCACCCCGGGTCGCCCGAG
>JABFXM010000404.1 GCA_013361745.1 Gemmatimonadaceae bacterium
AGGCGGTCGCGTTCGTCGTCGGCTGGCTCGCGCTGGCGCTGGCCCTGGCCTCGCCGCTGCACGCGATGGGCGAATCGCTCTTCTCGGCGCACATGGCGCAGCACGAGCTCCTGATGACGATCGCGGCGCCGCTGCTCGTGCTCGGCCGCCCGATCGTGCCGGCGCTCTTCGCGCTGTCGCCGGGAGCGCGGCGTCGCGTGACCGCCGTGACGGGCAGCGGCGTCTTCCGCTCCGTGTGGGGGCAGGTGACGCGTCCCGGCGTCGCGTGGACGCTGCACGCCGTCGCCATCTGGGGCTGGCACATCCCCGCGGCGTACGACGCGACACTCGACAGCGAGCTCCTTCACGCGCTGCAGCATCTGTCGTTTCTCGGCACGGCGCTGCTCTTCTGGTGGACGGTCCTCCATCCCGCCTGGTCCGCGCGCGGGCTCGGGTTGATATCGCTCTTCACGACCATGCTGCACACGGGGGCGCTCGGCGCGATCCTCGCGGTCTCGCCGCGGCTCTTCTATCCCGCCTACGCGACGACGACGCAGGCGTGGGGGATGACCCCGCTCGACGACCAGCAGCTGGGAGGACTGATTATGTGGATCCCGGGTGGGATCGCCTACCTCGTCGCCGCGCTGGCGATGCTCGCCGCCTCGCTGCGCGAGTCGGAGCGCCGCGCGCGACCCTGGACCGACAACGCGGGGATGGAGGTTGGATGGCGCGCATCGTGAGCGGGATTCGTGCTGGCATTCGGTTCGCGGCGGTCGTGGCGACGGTGCTCGCGGGGGCGGCGTGCGACAGGGCCGACGACCATCTGTCGATGATCGCGGGGGGCGACGCGGAGCGCGGTCGGGCGGTGATCAAGAAGTACGGCTGCAATACCTGCCATACGATCGCCGGCGTGCGCGGCGCGGACGGGCTCGTCGGCCCGCCGCTCACCGGGATCGCGCAGCGCATGTACATCGGTGGCGTCACGACGAACACGCCCGATCACATGATCGCCTGGATCGAGAATCCGAAGCAGTTCGATACGAAGACTGCCATGCCCAACCTCGGAGTCCCGCACCGCGACGCGGTGGACATCGCGAGCTATCTCTACACACTCAAATGACGCCGCGCGATGACGAGGACGTGACCTTCGTCGACGAGAAGGGCCACGAGACCAGCGCCGATCCGGAGACGCAGTTCAAGGCGAAGGAAGAGGAATCACTCGACGCGGCGACGACCCACGAGGTCGTTCGCCGCGAGGCGCAAAAGGAGCTCGATCGCTCGGCCTCCGCCCTCGCGTGGTCGGGCCTCGCCGCCGGGCTGGCGATGGGGTTCTCGCTCGTCACCGAGGGCGTGCTGCGCGCGCACCTGCCGGATGCACCCTGGCGGATGCTCGTCACGAAGCTCGGCTACGCCGTCGGCTTCCTCATCGTGATCCTCGGCAGCCAGCAGCTGTTCACCGAGAACACCCTCGAGCCGATGGTGCCGCTGCTGAACAAGCCGACGCGCGATCGGTTCACGAAGATGCTCCGGCTCTGGGGGATCGTCTTTCTCGCCAACGTCGTCGGCACGCTGTTGTTCGCGCTCTTCGCCGCGAAGACCAGTGCCTTCGACGAGGAGCTGAAGGCCGCCTTCCTCGCGATCGGGCTCGAGGCGCTCGAGCCCACGCCCGGGACGATCTTCCTCAAGGCGATCGTCGCCGGGATGATCATCGCGCTCATGGTCTGGATGCTGCCCGCGGCGAAGACTGCGCACGTCTGGGTGATCGGGCTTCTCGCCTGGCTCGTCGGCGCGGCGAGCCTCTCGCACGTCGTCGTCGGATCGGTCGAAACGGGCTACCTCATGTGGCGCGGCGCCGCGTCCGTCGGCGAGTACCTCGGCCACTTCCTGCTCCCGACCCTCGTCGGCAACACCATCGGCGGCGTGCTGCTCGTGGCGGTGATCAACCACAACCAGGTCGCGTCGGACAGTGCCTAACGGAGCCCCGGCAGCGCGGCGATGCGGGCGGCGAGATCCCAGGGATCGCCGCCCGTTCTGTTGGTGAGCAGCACGATGGTGAGCCGCCGCGAAGGGATCTTCAGGATCGCGTTGGTGAATCCCATCGTCTCGCCGTGGTGGCGCAGCCGCACTCCGCTCGCCGAGTCGTCGACGAACCACCCGAAGCCATAGCCGGTACCTCGTCCGTCCGTGAGCGTCGCCGACGTCCACGCCTCGCGCTGCATCGCCTCGCTGACGAGCGTGTGCGCGTCGAGCGCGTGGTCCCAGTGCACGAGATCCTCGATCGACGTGTAGATCCCGCCGTCGCCGAGCACCGCGCTCGTCGAGCTCTGGTCGGTGCGCACCCAGTGCCCGTCACGCAGGCTGTAGCCGAAGGCGCGCTGCGGAACGCTCGATACACCCTTCTCGTACGCGACGCTGTGCGTCATCCCCAGCGGCGCGAAGATCCGCTCGTGGAGGAAGCGCGCGAACGGCTGCCCCGACGCGCGCTCGACCACCAGCGCCAGCAGCGCGTAGCCGGTGTTGCTGTACCCGTAGCCCGAGCCCGACGGAAAGTAGAGCGTGTCCCCCTGGCCGATCAGCTCCGGGACGTCGCGGTCGTGCACCTGATGCGTCGAATCGCCGTGGACTGCGTCCTCGTAGTCGGGCAGCCCCGAGGTGTGCGTGAGCAGCTGCCGGATCGTGACGCGGCGCGCGTAGTCGGGAAGCTCGGGAACGAACCGCGCGGCGAGGTCGTCGATGCGGAGCTTCCCGTCCGCGGCGAGGAGCATGACTGCCGTCGCGGTGAACTGCTTGGTGAGCGACGCGAGCCGGTAGTCGGTGGCCGGAGTCGCGCGCGCATGCGTCTCGAGAT
>JABFXM010000263.1 GCA_013361745.1 Gemmatimonadaceae bacterium
AGCGGCACGCTCCGTCGCATTCTCGCCGCGAACAAAAAAACTCGCGCGAAGGGCGCGCTCATCAGAGCGACGGCACCTTCGCGCGAGAATACTCCAGGCCTGACGGAGCGACACAAGACACCACGTACCGCTGCTACCTGCGGGGTCCTGACGGGGTTGGCGGGCTCGCGCCCTCCGGGACCTGGAGCGCATTCAAGATAGCCACCCATCACCCCCAGTTCAACGGCCGCCTGTCGAGAGGCGCCGGCCCCCGGCTGCGCGCTATCGACTCAGCTCCTCCAGGCTCCGCGCGATCACCTCGCCGGCGCGGGCGATCTTCCCCTGGTCGACGTCGAGATGCGTCACCGCCCGGACGCGCGAGGCGTTCCAGGGGCTGATCTTCACCCCCTGCTCGGCGCAGCGCGCGCTCAGCGCGCCGGCAGTCACGCCGGCGGGAAGGTCGATCATCACGATGTTGGTATCGGGCGCGACGACGGTGGCGCCACCGGCGCCGTCGACCGCCTTCGCCAGCTCGCGTGCCCGCTCGTGGTCCTCGTGCATGCGCGGCCAGTGCTGCTCGATCCCGTGCAGCGCCGCCGCGGCGAGGATCCCCGACTGGCGCATCCCCCCGCCGAAGCGCTTCCGCGTCTGCCACGCGTCGCGCATCGCCTCGTTCGAGCCGGCGAGCGCCGCGCCGACGGGCGCGCCGAGTCCCTTCGAGAAGGAGACCATCACCGTGTCGGCGCACGCCGCGAAGTCGGCGATGTTCGTCCCCGTCGCGACCGCGGCGTTCCAGAGACGGGCGCCGTCCATGTGCACGGGGAGCGAGTGCTCGCGCGCGACGTCGCGGATCGCGCGCAGTCCCTCGACGCTCGTCACCTTGCCTCCCGCCCCATTGTGCGTGTTCTCGACGCACACGAGGCTCGCGTACGGAGCGTTAGGCGACGCCGGCCGGATCCCGGCGCGCAGCGCAGCGGCGTCGTAGACGGCGCCGCTCCCGCGCAGTGGACGGGGCTGAACGCCGCAGAGCGCCGCGAGGCCGGCGATCTCCCAGTGGATCAGATGCGCCTCCGCGTCGAGGAGCACCTCGGTGCCACGGCGCGAGAGCAGCCAGACCCCGGTCTGGTTCGCCATCGTCCCGCTCGGAAAGAAGAGCGCGCGATCCTTGCCGAGCAGCGAGGCGACGCGGTCCTCGAGTGCACGGACGGTCGGGTCGCCATCGAGGACGTCGTCACCGACCTCCGCCTCGGCCATCGCGCGGCGCATCGCGGGAGTGGGGCGGGTGACGGTGTCGGAGCGGAGATCGATCGGCTGCTGCATGCGGGATCGCGGCGGAAGGGTTCGGCGACGGGGAGGCTGAAAGCTAAAAGCAGGAGGCTGGAAGCGATGGCATCACAGCGCGTCGCGTCCAGCCTCGTGCTTCCATCCCATCGCCTGCAGCCTCCTGCTTCCAGCCTCCAGCGGATTACGGCTTCTTCACCCTTACATTCGGCGTCACGATCTTCGCCGAGTCCTTCTTCACCTCGACCTTCGGCGTCGTGACCGTGTGGGTGTCGGTTCCGACTTCGACCGAGGGCGTGTGCACCGTGTCCGTCGTCGTGCCGATCACCGGCTTCTGCACCTCGTACTCGCCTTCGCCTGTCTTCTTGCAGGCAGCCATCGACGCCGCGGCCGCGAGCGCGAGGGCAATCGTCATCTTCCGCACGTGTTCCTCCGGGGTTATGAGCGTGCGCGTTCCGCACTGGCAACCTTCAGGCCAGACTCTACAGCAGGGGAGTAAGGAGAGTAAGGGGAGTAAGGAGAGTAAGGGGGTAAGGGGAACAAGTGACTGCCAACTGGCACGGCCTTACTCCCCCACTCCCCTTACTCCCCTTACTCCGTGAACACTTCGCGCTGCATCTTCCGCACCCGGCGCAGCTCGAACACCTGTCCCACTTCGCCGCCGAGGATGAAGATCAGCGCCGCGTAGTAGACCCAGATCACGACGACGACGATCGCCGTCAGGGCGCCCGTGTAGAGCGAGCCGGGATTGAAGGAGCGCACATACGCGCTGAACACGTTGCGCGCGATCTCGAACATCGCGCTCGTGAACCCCGCGGCGACGAGCGCCGTCTGCCAGCGGATGCGGCGGTTCGGGATGAACTTGTACAGCGCGAAGAACATCATCCCGATGAAGAGGAAGGCCAGCGTGCGCCCGAGGAGGTACTCGAGCTGGCCCATCACCTCCGTCCGCATCCCGAACGCGGTCAGCTGCTCGAAGCCGCGCGTCGTCGCGACCGCGAGATAGGCGTTCAGCGCGGTGTAGCCGACGAGGAGCAGCGTCGCGATGATCGTGATCTTGATGTCGAAGATCTTCCCGTCGATGATCCCGCGATCCTGCTCGATGTCGAAGACTTCGGCGAGGACGCTGCGCAGCGATCCGAAGAGGCGGGTCGAGAACCAGATGAAGCCGATCGCGCTGTAGAGGCGGATCGCCCCGCGCGCGGTGATGATGTCGTCGAGCAGCCCGTGAATCGGCGACGAGGTCGACTCCGAGTGCGGGGGCATCAGCTTGTCGAGCAGCGCGTTGATCTCGACCGAGGACGCGGCGGTCGGCTGGTGGAGGATGGTCGCCATCCCGGCGACGAGGAGCAGCAGGAACGGGACGGCGGCCAGCAGCAGGTTGAAGGCGATCCCGCCCGCGAGGAAGAAGATGTTGTCTTCCCCGCTGTTGTCCCAGACGCGCTTCGCGTAGTCGCGGGCGCTCCAGTAGATGCGGATGAGGAAGGGGCGGCGAGGCATGCGCGGGCGAACCTAGCCCTGCGTGCGACCGCCCGCCATCCTCACCTGCTCTGATCTCGTCG
>JABFXM010000322.1 GCA_013361745.1 Gemmatimonadaceae bacterium
CACCCAGATGCCGCCGAGCTCGAGCCACGCGGGGACGTCGGCGCGGAAGGTCGGAAGGGTGCTGATGTCGAAGCCGCCGTACGCGTAGAGCATCGTCGGATTCGCGCCGTCGAGTGTCGCGCCCTTGCGCAGCGTGATGAACATCGGCACGCGCGTGCCGTCCTTCGACGTGTAGAAGACCCGCTTCGTCTCGTAGCGTGACGGGTCGAAGGTGAGCTTCGGCTGCTCGAAGGCGCGGCTGATGCCGGTGATGGGATCGTAGCGGAAGACGGTCGATGGATAGAGCGGCGAGGTGAAGGTGTAGAACATCTCCGGCCGATCGAAGCGTCCCGAGACGGCGCTCGCGCTGCCGAGTCCCGGGAGCTTCACCGTGCGCTGCAGCTTTCCGTCGAGCGAGTAGAGCCTGATGACGCTCGCGACGTCCTCGAGCGTCGTGACGGCGACGCGGCCGGCGACCATCGACGCACCCTCGATGACGCCGGTGCCCTCGGGGACGATCGTGCGCCAGGCGGCGGGCGAAGGATCGGCGAGCGACGCGGCGACGATCTTCCGCTTCGGCGCGTCGCGATCGGTGCGGAGGTAGAGCGTGCCGTTCACCACCTCGAGCGGCTCGTACTCCGCGTCGTGGCCCGTGTAGAGCGGCCGGATCGGCGCGGCGACGTTCGGGTGGCGCGGGTCGCCGAGGTCCGCGTAGTACAGCTCGTTCTTGCTGCTCGTGCCGTGGCGCGCGAAGACGAAGAGATAGCGTCCGGTCTCGTCGAGCGAGCCGCCGAAGAAGAGCTGCGGATCGTCGGTGCGCTGATAGATCAGACGGTCGGCCGACTGCGGCGTTCCGACGGCGTGGTAGTAGAGCGTGCGGTCGCTGAGCGCGACCTGGAGCGACTTGCCTGCCTGCGGCTCGGGATAGCGGCCATAGAAGAAGCCGCGTCCGTCGTGCGTCCACGAGACGCCGGAGAACTTGATCCAGCGCACGGTGTCGGAGAGCTGGCGACCCGTCGCGGCGTCACGGACGTAGTACGTCGCCCAGTCGGCGCCTCCCTCGGACTGCGCGAAGGCGACGTAGCGGCCGTCGGGCGATGGACTGAATCCCGAGAGCGCGATCGAGCCGTCGGGAGAGAGCGCGTTTGGGTCGAGCGCGAGCTGCTCGGGGCCGAGCAGGCGGCGACGCGTGTAGATGACCGACTGCCGCTGCAGCCCCGTGTTGCGCGAGAGGTACCAGCGGCCGCCCTCGAAGTACGGGGTGCTGACGCGCGGGTAGTTCCACAGCTCGGTGATCCGCTGCCGCAGCGCATCGCGGCCGGGAAGCGCCGCGAGATACGCCGAGCTGACGCGGTTCTGCGCCGCGACCCACCTGGCGGTCTCGGGCGAGTTGAGGTCCTCCAGCCAGCGATACGGGTCGGGGACGCGATGTCCGTGATAGTCGTCGACGACGCTGTCGGTGCGCGTGGGGGGGTACTCCAGGCGCTGGGCGGGGAGGAGCGAAGGCGCGGCGAGGACGAGGGCCGCGAGCGTGGCGAAGGCGGGCTGTCGCATCGGGGAGGGAAGGGTTCTTCGGGGGAGGGGATCAACGCAACCTACGGCGAGGGACGCCTCTCGCGAAAGCGTTTCGCGCCGGCGCACGCTAGCTTCCGCGCCATGCGAGTTCTACTACAGCGCGTCTCGCGCGCCGAGGTACGGATCCGCGAGACGTCCGGGTCGCGCGTCAGCGGCCGGATCGAGCGCGGATATCTCCTGCTCGTCGGCCTGACGCACACCGACGGCGAGGTGCAGGCGGAGTGGATGGCGGACAAGATCGCGGGGCTTCGGCTCTTCGCGGACGCGGAGGAGAAGATGAACCTCTCGCTCGCCGAAGTCGGCGGCGCGGTGCTCGCCGTGTCGCAGTTCACGCTCTACGGCGACACGGCGAAGGGGCGGCGGCCGAGCTTCATCGACGCGGCGCGTCCGGAGCACGCGCGGCCGCTGTACGAGCGCTTCGTCGCGCTGCTGCGGGAACGTGGCCTCGTCGTGGAGACGGGGGAGTTCGGCGCGATGATGGACGTCGAGCTCGTGAACGACGGGCCGGTGACGCTCTGGCTGGAGCGCGCCTGAAGCGGTGTCGCGCTCGCTCCGTTCCGGCTCTGTAAGACGGATGTCAAACTATCCTGGACGCGGCGGCATCGTCGCGGGAGGAGCGGCATGACGGTCACCCCACGAATCATCCTCGCCTCGGCGTCGCCGCGCCGGCGCGAGCTGCTGGCGCTGATCGGGATCTCCTACGAAGTGCGCCCCGCCGATCTCGACGAGTCCACGCGCGACGGGGAGACGCCGCGCGCGTACTGTGAACGCCTCGCGCGCGAGAAGGCCCTCGCGGTCGCACGGGACGCGCGCGACGCGGTCGTCATCGGCAGCGACACCACGGTCGTGATCGATGGCCAGATCCTCGGCAAGCCCGAGAGCGCGGTCGACGCGCGGCGGATGCTGCGGACGCTGAGCGGACGCTCCCACACCGTGCTCACGGGCGTCGCCGTCGCGCGCGGAGAGCGCGTCGAGAGCGGTGTGGAAGAGGTCGCGGTGTGGTTCCGCGCGCTCGACGATGCGGAGATCGACGCCTACATCGCGACCGGCGAGCCGATGGACAAGGCCGGCGCGTACGGCATCCAGGGATTCGGCGCCACCATCGTCGCCCGCATCGAGGGCGACTACTTCGCGGTGATGGGGCTCGCGCTCACGCGGCTCGTCGGGCTGCTGGCGAAGATCGGCGTGCGCTACGAGTTCGGCCGGCTGCTCGAGACGAGTCCGAGGCCGTCGCGTGGCGCGTATTCGGCGCGCCACCGCTCGACGC
>JABFXM010000046.1 GCA_013361745.1 Gemmatimonadaceae bacterium
CCAGACGACCGGGCTGCATCTGCAGCGGCACGGGGCCGTTCTGCGCCACCATCCCCGGCTCCTGCACCAGATACGACGTGAACTCCGTCGGGATCGCGTAGCGCTCGCCTAACGCGCGGATCTCGTCGTCGATCTCGCGCGACGCGCCGACGCGCCGCTTCTCCGCCGCCAGCCAGCCGACGCGCTGCGTCGCCCAGAGCCGCGGCACGAACGCGTTGCCACGCTCGCGATCGGGGAACTCGACGCGCTCCGTCCACTCGACGGGGCCGGCGGCGCTGGTGCCGGTGAAGTGGATCGTCGCCTGCCCGTCGCCTTCGTAGCGCGCGAGCAGCACCAGATCCTGGCCGGCGAAGAGGTCGATCGGCCCAGCCGGGAGCACGCGGTCGAGCTTCACGCCCTCGGCGCGCACGCGAAGGTCGGTGACCACCGGATCGGTGAGCCGCGACGCGACGACGCCGACCGCGTGCTCGACGTCCTCGTTCGGGCGGACGAAGCTCGCCGTCCCGTGCGCCTCGAGCGCGAGCCGCTCGACGAGCGCGGCGTTGACGTCGGCGCCGACGCCGAAGGTGAACACCCGCGCCCGCCCACGCTCCTTCGCCGCGCGCTCGGCGATCGCCTCGGGACGCGTCTCGCCCACCGTCGGCGCGCCGTCGGTGAGGAAGAGGACGAGCGGCAGCCGGCCCGCCGGCGTCTCCGGCTCGAGCGCCGCGTCGAGCGCGCCCGCGATGTTCGTCGAGCCCTCCGCCTCGAGCTCGTCGAGGTAGCGCTGCGCCGCGCGCAGGTTCGCCGGCGTCGCCGCGACGAACTCGTCGCGGAAGGTGCGCACGTCCGTCGAGAAGTCGATGAGCCGGAAGCGATCGCTCTCGCCGAGGGTGCCGAGCACCTGCCGCCCCGCGGCCTTCGCCTGCTCGAGCTTGCGTCCGCTCATCGAGCCCGAGACGTCGAGCACGAGCGTCACGTCGCGGGGCGTGTGGCGAACGATGCGCGCGGGCGGAGTGAGCGTGATCAGCGCGAAGCGCTCCTCGTCGCTCGTCGCGTGCGCGAGCATCGTCACCGCGGGCTCGTTCGACTGGCGGAGCGGGACGAGCACCGTGACTTCGCGCGTGCTCCCCTCGGCTTCGACGGTGATGCGCCCGTTGCCGCTGCGCTTCACGAGGCGATGCGTCGGCGAGTAGGGATCGCCATAGCGCCCGTCATCGGGGATGGCGAGCGAGAAGGTCTCGCTCTCGCGGTCGCGCGCCGCGTCGCCGGATCGCACGCCACTCGTCGCGTCGTCGACGGGCATGATGCGCACTGGCGGCACCGCCCGCGCGTCAGGCGCGCCGCGCCGGTAGTCGACGCGCAGCGCGTCACCCTCGCGCCTCGCGATCGCGTCGAAGCGGACGACGACGCGCTTCTCCTCGCCGGCGCGAATCGGGAAGATCCGAGCGCGCAGCATCCCCTGCCCCATCCACTCGACGAGCGCGGGATCGCGCTGCCGGCGCACGATCTCCTCGTAGATCCCGCGCGCCTTGTCGGCGCTCATCGTCTCGCCGGCGACGAGCTCTCCGTCGATCGAGAGCTTGAGGTCCTGGAACGCCGCGTCGTCAGGCAGCGGAAAGACGTAATCCGCCTCGGCGATCCCGCCGCCGCGATTGACGAAGCGCTCCTCCACCTCGTAGTGCAGCACGCGATCCTGCAGCGTGACGCGGACGTTGCTCGCGGTTCGCTCCACCCCCCACGGCATCGGCGCCGGACACGGCCGGATCGGAAGGCAGGGACGCGGGATGATCGTCCCCTGCGCGCCGAGCGCGGCGGGGAGGGCGAGGGCGAGGCTGAGAACGAGGACAAGGCGCATGGAAGTCTCTCTCTGTGTGGCGCTGTAGAGAGACGCCCGCCGGGGCGCGGCTTGCACACGCGGCTAACTGATTGATCTGGAAGGGGTAACGGCCACGAGACACGAGGCTAGTGTCATGACTTCTGAGTCAGGAGCCACGGGTCAGACGGGAGACAGGAGGCTAGTGTCATGACTTCTGAGTCACGAGGCTTGTGGCAGTGTTGACACTAGCCTCATGTCCCATGGTCGTGTCTCGTGGCCGTTGCGACCCGTGCGTCCCAGCTTCGCACCATCTCGACGAACGCCTTCGCGACCTTCGGCTCGAACTCCGTGCCCGCGCGCTCCTCGATGTACGACAGCGTCTTCGCCGATTCCCACGCCTCGCGGTAGGGACGATTCGTGCGCAGCGCGTCGTACACGTCGCAGACGTGTACGAGCTCGCTCGCGTGGTGGCAGCCCCGGCCGAAGTGCGGCTTCGGGTAGCCGCCGCCGTCGAGCATGATGTGATGCTCATAGGCGACCACCGCGGCGAGATCGAGGTTTTTGTCGCCGGCGATGATGATCCGCGCCCCGTCCACCGGATGACGCTGCATCACCGCGCGCTCCGCGTCGCTCAGCTTCCCCGGCTTGACGAGGATCTCCTTCGGGATGCGCACCTTGCCGAGATCGTGCAGCAGTCCCGCGACGCCGAACGCGCGAACGTCGCGCGCGGGGAGCGCGAGATGCTCGGCGAGCGCCATCGTCAGCACGCTGACGTTGAGCGAGTGCGTCGTCGTGTACTGGTCGAACTCCTTCATCTGCACGAGCGGAAGCACCATCCGGCTGTCGCCGTGCATCGCGACCGCGAGCGAGCGGACGACCGCTTCCGCCTCCATGAGCGGCAGCTCGCCATGCGTCGCCACCTCGTCGTGCATCCAGCGCACGGCGTCGGCCTCCTCGCCCAGATCGTAGATCGCGCCGGCCGCCGCGACCTCCGGTCGCGTCGGCTGCAGCGTCGGCGCCGC
>JABFXM010000217.1 GCA_013361745.1 Gemmatimonadaceae bacterium
GTGCTCCTCGCGTTCGTCGGCCAGCGCTGGCGCACGCCGGAGCTCCAGGCAGCGCAGCTGCAGTCGGCGCAATCGCCGGGGACGCTGACGGCGCGCGACATCGCGCTCGCGACCGCGCCGCACGGACGCGTGCTGCGCGTCTGCGCGGACCCGAACAATCTTCCGTTCTCGAACTCGCGCGGCGAAGGGATCGAGAACCACCTCGCCGAGCTCGTGGCGCGGGACATGGGCGCGACGGTGCAGTACGAGTGGTGGGCGCAGCGGCGCGGCTTCCTCCGGAACACCTTGAAGGCGGGCCTCTGCGACGTCGTCATGGGCGTGCCGACGAGCATGGACATGCTCCTCACGACGCGTCCGTACTATCGCTCGACCTACGTCTTCGTGACGAAGCGGAACGCGCCCTTCCGCATTCAGAGCTTCGACGATCCGCGGCTGCGCCACCTGACGATCGGCGTGCAGATCATCGGCGACGATTACGCGAACGCGCCACCGGCGCACGCCCTCAGCGAGCGCTCGATCATCCGGAACGTCCGCGGCTACACCGTCTATGGCGACTACCGCCAGGCAAATCCGCCGGCGCGCATCGTCGACGCGGTCGCGAAGGGCGACGTCGACGTCGCGGTGGTATGGGGGCCGCTGGCCGGCTACTTCGCGTCACGCGAGCCGGTGCGTCTCTCGCTGACGCCGGTGACGCCTCAGATCGAGCTGCCGTACCTCCCGTTCGTCTTCGACATCTCGATGGGAGTCCGGCGCGAGGACGTCATGCTCCGCGACGAGCTCGATCGGGTGCTGGGCCGGCGAAAGGCGTCGGTCGACAGCCTGTTGCAGTCCTTCGGCGTGCCGCGGGCCGACCGGCCGGCGGTGCCTAACGTCTCGTGAGGGGATCGGCCAAGATGCGATTCGGACGGATGATGTCGATCTCGATGATGGTCGCCGCCGCGCTGCTCTCGCTGGCGGCGACGGGATGCAAGCGCGAGGAGCGCCGCTTCCGCGAGGTGCCGCCGGCCGCCGACCAGTCGACCGACGTGACGCAGAGCGATCTCCAGCCGGGGCCATCGATCGTCGCCACGGCGACGGAGCACCCGTACGACGACAACGCGTTCGCGCTCTCGAACGGGAAGCGGCTCTACGTGCAGATGAACTGCGCCGGATGCCACGGGCTCGCCGGGGGCGGCGCGATCGGGCCGCCGCTCATGGACGACAAATGGATCTACGGCTCCGACCCGTCGAACATCTTCGCGACGATCGTCGAGGGGCGGCCGAACGGGATGCCGTCGTGGAAGGGGAAGCTCTCCAACGACCAGATCTGGCAGCTCGTCGCCTACGTGCGTGACCTGAGCGGGCTGCATCGCAAGGACGTGCGGAACAGCCGCGGGGACAACATGGCCGCCGTGCAGGATGAACAGAACCGGAACAGGCAGACGCCGCGTCCGAGCTTCGAGCCGCCCGGGTCGGTGACGACCCCATGATGCTCCTCCAGGCCCCGCACTACGCGCAGCAGTCGATGATCGACCCCGCCGGCACCAAGGCGGGTGCGATCGACGGCTTCTGGCACTTCCTGATCACGACGTCGACCATCGTCACGGCGATCGTCTTCATCGTGCTCTTCATCGCGCTCGCGCGCCGCCGCCGCGCGGCCGACCCGGAGTCGCCCGCCGAGCAGCGGTCGCTCACGAACTGGGTCACCGCGTCCGTCGGCGTGACGCTGGTGATCATCGTCGTCTTCCTGTTCATGGACTTCCGGCTCGGGCGCGCGATCGCGATCCCGCCGCAGCGCACCCCGCTCCGCGTGAACGTCATCGGGCACCAGTGGTGGTGGGAGTTCCAGTACCCCGACTCGGCGGTCCCGGGCAACTGGATCACGACGGCGAACGAGCTGCACATCCCCGTCGGGCGCCCCGTCATCCTGCGCATGAGCTCGCAGGACGTCATCCACAGCTTCTGGGTGCCGAACCTCTCCGGGAAGAAGGACCTGATCCCGGGCCACAACACGGAAACCTGGATCGAGGCCGACTCCGCGGGGATCTACCGCGGCCAGTGCGCCGAGTTCTGCGGGCTGCAGCACGCGAAGATGGCACTGATGGTGATCGCGGAGCCCGAGCGACAGTTCGAGCAGTGGGTGCTCGGCGCGCGGGGGGCCGCGCTCGCGCCGACGGATTCGACGTCGAAGGCGGGGCAGCAGGTCTTTCTCACGGGCGGGTGCAGCGTCTGTCACGCGATCGGCGGGACGAACGCCGGAGGCACCGTCGGCCCGAATCTGACGCACTTCGGCTCGCGGCTGACGATCGCCGCCGCTTCGCTTCCGAACACGAAGGGCAACCTCGGCGGCTGGATCGTCGACCCGCAACGCATCAAGCCCGGCGCACTCATGCCGCCTAACGCGCTGGAGCCGGATCAGCTCAACGCCCTGCTCGCGTACCTGGAGGGGCTCAAGTGACCACCGCGACCCCCGTTGTCGAAACGCTGCTCGAGCCCGAGCTCGACGTCGAGCTGGATCGCGTCTGGCGGAACCGTCCCGGCTTCATCGGCTGGCTGACGACGACCGACCACAAGTCGATCGCGAAGCGCTACGTCGCGACGGCGTTCATCTTCTTCTGTCTCGCCGGCCTCGAGGCGGCGACGATGCGCGCGCAGCTGTCGCGGCCGGAGAACGGAATCCTCGGCCCCGACACGTACAACGAGTTCTTCACGATGCACGGGACGACGATGATGTTCCTCTTCGCCGTCCCCGTGATGATCGGCATCGGGCTCTACCTCGTGCCGCTGATGGTCGGCGCGCGCAACGTCGCCTTCCCGCGCGCGAACGCGATG
>JABFXM010000210.1 GCA_013361745.1 Gemmatimonadaceae bacterium
CATCGAGCCGACGCTGTCGGCGATGCGGGAGCACGGGCGGCCGTTCACCGGCCTGCTCTACGCCGGGCTGATGCTCACGGACGAGGGTCCGAAGGTCGTCGAGTTCAACTGCCGCTTCGGGGATCCCGAGACCGAGGCCATCCTCCCCCTCATGCGGAGCAGCCTCCTCGCTCCGATGGTCGCGGTCGCGCGCGGCGAGTCGCTCGCCGGCGCGGCTGCGCTGCAGTGGGAGCCGCTCCACGCCGTCACGACCGTCGTCGCCGCCGCGGGCTATCCGGAAAAGCCGGCCATCGGCGGCGAGATCGTGCTGCCGCCGGTCTCGCCCGACGTAACCGTCTTTCATGCGGGGACGAAGCTCGATGGTTCCGGCCGGCTCGTGTCCGCCGGGGGACGCGTTCTCGCGGTCACGGCGCTCGGCGACACTCTCGAGATCGCGCGCGCGCGGAGCGCCGCCGCGGCGTCCGCGGTTCGTCTCGAGCGCAAGCAGCTGCGAAGCGACATCGGCTGGCGTGAGCTCCAGCGCGGTGCCCGAGCTACCTGAGACCGAGACCATCGCCCGCGACCTCGACCGGGCGATCGCCGGCCGAACGATAGTCGCGGCGACGGTGACCCGGCCCGACGTGCTGCGCGAAGTCACCGCGACGCAGCTCGTCGAATCGACCGTCGGCACCACCATCGTGCGCTCCTGGCGCCGCGCGAAGCTCGTCGTGCTCGACCTCGACAGCGGAGACCGCATCGTCGTCCAGCCGCGCTTCACCGGGGCGCTGCTGCTCGACGCGGGCGAGCTCCCTGAGACCGAGCGCCGCTTCTCGACGCTGCACTTCACCCTCGACGACGGACGGCTGCTTCACTACCGCGACATTCGACGGCTGGGCACGGTCGCGCTCATGGGCCCCGCTCGCTTCGCCGAATATTCCGCGACGTTAGGCATCGAGCCTCTTGACCCGGCGCTGTCGGCGGAGCGATTATCGGTCCTTCTTCGGGGCTCGCGACAGGCCGTGAAGAAGCTCCTGATGGACCAGCACGTCGTCGTGGGGATCGGCAACATCTACGCGAACGAGGCGCTCTGGCGCGCGGGAATAGATCCCTCGCGCGACGCACGCTCGCTCGACGCCTCGGAAGCCCGGCGCCTGCACGAGGGGATCGTATCGGTGCTCACCGAATCGATCGCCGCGCGCGGCACCAGCTTCCGGGACTACCGCGACGCGAGCGGGGGAAAGGGCGGCTTCGTCGAGATGCTGGCGGTGTATGGCCGCGGCGGGCTTCCCTGCCCGCGCTGCGGCGCCCGGCTCGTCGAGACCCACGCCGTCGATGGTCGCACCACCGTGTTCTGCGCTCGATGCCAAGAGTAAGACGCAACGCTTCAGCCGATTTCCGACAGCCGACGAGCGAGGAACAGCTCACGGCGATGCGCGCCCACGTGCGCGCGAACTGCGAGGATCGGCCCGGCGTCTACCGCATGACGTCGTCCGACGGCGAGATCGTCTACGTCGGCAAGTCGAAGCGCGTCCGGACGCGGCTGCTCAGCTACTTCCGCTGCGGGCCGGCCGAGAAGGGCTCTCGCATCGTGCGCGATGCGACGACGATCGAATGGGAGTACACGCCGAGCGAGTTCGCCGCGCTGCTCGCCGAGCTGCGGCTGATCAAGAAGCTGCGCCCGCGCTTCAACGTGGCGATGAAGCGGGACGCGCGGCACTTCGCGTTCATCAAGGTCACGAAGGGACCCGCGAACAAGCTTCTCGTCGTGCGCGGGGCCGGCGATGAATCGGCCGATGTCTACTATGGCCCCTACCACGGCGCGCAGCGGGTCAACGACGCCGTGCGCGAGCTCAACGACGCCCTCGGGCTCCGCGACTGCGCGAGCGACCGGAAGATGCACTTCGCCGATCAGCCGGAGCTCTTCGAGATCGCGCCACGTACTCCCGGATGCATTCGCCACGAGATCAGGAAGTGTCTCGGTCCCTGCGTCGGCGCCTGCACGGTGAACGAGTACGGCTCGCGAGTCCGGATGGCGCGGGCATTTCTCGAGGGCGTCGACGACGCTCCACTCGAGGGACTGCGCAGCGAGATGCTGGCGAGCAGTGAGCGGATGGAGTTCGAGCGCGCGGCCGCGCTGCGCGACAAGCTCGGCCGCCTCGAATCGCTGCGCGAGCAGTTCATCCGCTTCCGCTTCGCGGTGGAGACGCTCTCCTTCCTCTACGAGGTCCCGGGCCACGCCGGCGACGACCGCGTCTATCTGATCCGTCGCGGCCGCGTCCGCGCCGAGCGGCCCGCGCCGAAGAGCCCCGCCGAGCGAGCGGAGATCCGCGCCCTGGCGGACGACGTGTTCAGCGGCGTCGAGTACGAGGGCGCGGCGGTGCCGACCCATGAGATCGACGAGCTGCTGCTCCTCTCCTCCTGGTTCCGGCGCTTCCCCTCCGAGCTGGAGCGCACCGAGACGCACAAGGTCGCGCGCCGCCATCGCCGCTCCGCCTGAGCGGATCCCAGGCGGCGCGATCGCGATCGCTCAGCGCTTCTTCGCGAGGATGGTCCCGCGGCAGCTCGCCGCCCCGCAGTGGCAGGGATAGCGCCGCTTCGCCGCCGGCGAGTGCCGCTCCTCCAGCACGTAGGCGTAGTCGTACGCGAGCTCTTCCCCGGGCGCGACGTCACGGATCGTCTCGATCCAGATCCGTCCATCCTCGACGATGGCGTCGCAGTTCGGGTCGCAGGAGTGGTTGATGAAGCGCGCCTCGTTTCCGTCGACCGCGGCGTCGATGACGATGTCGTCATCGATCGCGAAGAGAAATGTGTGGTGCCGCACACCTTCCTCGTCGGGATAGCGCGCGTCCGCCACGGCCGGGGTCAGCCGTTCGCCCGCGTACTCGATGAGTCGCGTTCCCGAGGGGATTGCCCGGGTCGCGAAGGCACCGAGCCCCTGCATCGGGGAGGGACGGATTTCGAAAGGGAGAGCGTCGCGCACGTGACGTCGGGAATGGCGAGTGTCTTGCACAATAGCGAGTCGGAGCCGCGCGCGGCACGGCGCGGAAAACGATGCGACTCGGAGCGATGCATGGCGACGACCTGGCAGCCCACGACGCTCGTGCAATGTGTGAGCATCCGGCCCTGGCTCACCTATCCGGGGTGTGACGAACCCGGAGGCTGTCACGACCTCACGTTAGGCAGGATCTACAGCCTGCTCGGCATCGAGGCCGATGGCGCGTTCTATCGGATCGTCGACGATTCGGGAGACGACTACCTCTATCCCGCGTCGCACTTCCGCGAGGTCTGACCGCCGAGTCAGAGCGGCCGCAGCTCCACTTCGGCGCGGCCGGCTTCGATCGTCAGCACGGCGACGCTCGGCTCCAACCGGAACCGCCGCGGCCCCGCCGCGCCCGGGTTGACCACCAGCCGGTCGCCGAGCCTCGCGACCTGCTGCTGGTGGGTGTGCCCGTACACGATCACGTCCGCGTCGTACTTCGCGACGAGACGCTCCGGCGTCGGCGATCCCACTTCATGCCCGTGGCTGACGTGAACCCGCAGGCCGTCCAGCTCGAGCTCGATCGCGTCGCGCAGCCGTGACCGCCCGGGCGCGTCCGTGTTCCCGTAGACCGCCATCACCGGAGCGATGATCTCCAGCTCGTCGAGGATCTCGTCGGGCCCGACATCCCCCGCGTGAAGGATCAGCTCGACCCCCGCGAGCGCGGCGTGCACCTCGGGGCGCAGTTGCCCGTGGGTGTCCGAGATCAGTCCGATGCGGCGGGCCATTCAGCGTCGCTGGCCGGCGTGGATCGCCGCGATCCCGAAGGTCAACGAAGACCACGAGACGCTGGCAAAACCGACCGCGCGCATGCGCGCCGCGAGCTCCTCCGCCGCGGGGAACCGCGCGACCGATTCGGGGAGGTAGCGATAGGCCGTGCGGTGCCCGCTGATCGCGCCGCCGATCGCGGGAAGCACGCGTCGGAAGTACGCGTGATAGAGCGTGCGGACGATGGCGGAACGCGGGGTCGTGAACTCGAGCAGGACGAAGCGCGCGCCCGGCTTGAGCACACGATGCACCTCGCGAAACGCGGCATCGAGATCGGCGACGTTCCGCGCGCCGAAAGCGACCACCGCGCCCGAGATGCTCGAATCGCGGAGCGGAAGCCACAGCGCGTCGGCGACGACTGCCTGCGTCGTCCCCTCGGGCATCTTGCCGCGTCCGGCCCGCAGCATGGACTCCGCGAAATCCAGCGCGACGACGCGTCCACTGAATCCGTCGCTGCGAACGAGTGTCGCCGCGACGTCCATGGTGCCCGCACAGAGATCGAGGTAGCTCCCTGTCGGGTCGCGCTCCCATGCGAGGGCCGCGATCGCGCGCCGGCGCCAGGCTCGGTCGATACCGAAGCTGAGGAGGCGGTTCAGCAGATCGTAGCTCGGCGCGATCTTCTCGAACACAGCGCGAACGTAATCGCGCTTCGACGGGCCACCAGCGGCGGCCTCCGCGACGAGGCGCGTTTCATCGTCTTCGGTCTCGGGCCCGCGCATCGGCGTCGACACTCGCATCGCCGAAAAGTCGTCGGCGCGGCGCGGAGCGGCAAGCGGCGGACACATCTGCGCTGGCCGCGCGCGCCTCGCGGGGCTAGTTTGCTCGCGCGGCCGCGCCGCAGAGAATGCCTCCCTCCCTCGACCTTCAGAATCTTCCCGACGCCGACGTCGTCGCGCTCGCCCAGGAAGGGCGCGAGCTCGCGTACCGGGAGCTGATCCGGCGCTACCAGCGGCCGGTGTTCTCGCTCGTCTTCCGGATGGTTCGCGACCGGGCGCTGGCAGAGGATCTGTCGCAGGAGACCTTCATCAAGGTCCTCAACAACATCGACAAGTACGTTCCCGAGTTCAAATTTTCCAGCTGGCTCTTCAAGATCGCGAACAATCTCGCGATCGATCATCTGAGGCGGCGGCGCATCCAGACGGTGAGCATGGACGGCGCTCCGGACGCGACGACGGCATCGCAGATCGAGGCGACATCGTTCGAGCTGGCGTCGCACGGGGAGTCGGCGCTGGACGAGCTCGAGGCCAAGGAGCTCGGCAGCGCGATCGAGCGGGCCATCGCGGCGCTGCGTCCGGAGTACCGTTCGTGCATCATGCTGCGTCACGTGGAAGGCCGGTCGTACGAGGAGATCGCGGCGACCCTCGATCTTCCCCTGGGAACGGTGAAGACCTACATCCACCGGGCAAGGCACGAGCTCCGCAAGGCGCTCGAGGAGGCGCGGTGACGCCCCGCATGATCGAGGTGAGATCGGTCACGGTGGCCCGCAAGGCTGCTGAAACCGGCAGCGAAGAGCGGCCGTAGGCCCGGCCGGAGGAACACTCGTGATCAATCGTCATCTACTTCCGAACGAAATCGATCTGCTCGTGGACGGCGACGTCGGGTTCGGCGTCGCTCCGCTCCGCGCGCACGTGCGCCAGTGCCCGGAATGCCAGGCGAAGGTGGACGAGGCGCGTGTGATCGTCGACGCCCTCGAGGAGCTTCCGCACTTCGCCCCCTCCTCGCTCTTCGCCGACCGCGTCATGCAGCAGGTGCATGTCTTCGAGCCCTGGCACGTCGCGGCGCGCAATTCGGCACTCCGGCTCGTGCCGCGCTCGACCCCGGCACGGATCGCCGCGGCGGCGATGGGCGTCGCCGCGACCACCGTGCTCGCGGTCGCCTCGCTGTGGATCGCCATGCGCCTCGACCTGCTGACCATGTTCTCGGGAACGGCGGTGCAGCGCGGCCGCGAGATCGTCGCGTCGGCGATCGAAGTGCTCGTTGGGGCCGCGTTCGGAGCCGCTGCCCTGAGCCTCGTCCACGCGATGGGCGCGGTCGGACTCATCCTCGCGACAGTTCTTCTCGCCGTGGCAGCGATCGGCGCCGTGATGGGCGTCCGGCGTCTGGCCACGGCCTCATCCCGCCGCGCGGGAGGCCAGTGATGCGTGCCGCCGCCCTCTCTCTCCTCCTGATCGCCGCCGTACCGCTGGGCGCCCAGGTGGTGGACAATTCGCCTCCGACCCCGCCCGGTTTGCGCGCGCCCCAAGCCGCCCGAATTCACGTTGAGCGAATTCCGACGCGGGAGTGGCAGGACACGGTGCGAGCGCTCGCGGACAGCATCACGTCCGTCGCGATGGAGCTCAGAGCGGCGAAGACGCAGCACGAATCAGCCGACCGCATCGGCGCACTCGAGCAACGGCTCGGAGCGCTGACCGGCCGGCTCAAGGGGATGCAGGGCGGTGTCGGACCGGAGGGCTGGCCGGTCGGCGATCTGCCGCGGCAGCTCGGTGCGCTGCAGGGACAGTTCGGTGAGGCAACGGGGCGCGCGGAAGCCGCCGCCGGAAGAGCGGAGGCGGCACGAGCGCGCGCGGCCGCGATGGCCGCGCGCGCGGTGATCGTCAGGCAGCACGATTGGAACATGTCGCCGGGTGACCTCAAGCGCCTGGTCAAGCGCATCAGCGCGGACCCGCAGGGCGCGAATCTTCCTCCCTTCGACAGCATCGCGCCTGGAGCGTTCACGGTCGCGGCGGGACAGTCCGTCGGGCGCGTCGCGGCGATCGGTGATCTCGACGTGTTCGGGACTGTGAATGGCAACGCAATCTCCCTCGACGGCGACGTCATCGTCCATCGGAGCGCGCACATCACGGGGGACGCGTTGGCGGTTGGTGGGACCGTGAGGCTCGATGGGGGCACCGTCGACGGAGAGATGCGCTCACTCGAGCAGGCGGTCGTTCCCAGCGCGACAGCGGCCGCGTCGAGCTCCGGGTTGCTCGGGATCCTCGGCGAGCTTCAGCATGTGATGGGCTGGCTCGTCGCGATGGTGCTGCTCGGCTTCGGGGCGATGGTGGTCGCCGAGGACCGCCTGCGCGTGGTGGCGTCGACGATCGAGTCGCGTTTCGGCAAGTCGCTCTTCTCGGGGCTCGTCGCGGAAGTCTCGTTCATCCCCGCGATCGTGCTCGCCGCCGTCCTCCTCGCGGTGACGATCATTGGTATCGTGCTCATCCCGGTCGCGATCCCCGGGATCATCGTCGTCACCGCGCTCCTCTCGGTGCTCGGCTTCCTCGCCGTCTCCCGCGTCGCGGGACAGGCGTTGACGCGTCGCGCGGCGTCGGTGAGCGTGCGTGGCGCCGAGCTCCGGTCGATGCTCGCCGGGTTGTTCTTCTTCTTCGGGCTGTGGGCCGCGGCGGCGCTGCTGTCGTGGGTGCCCGTTCTCGGATCGCTGCTGCACGCGCTGGCGTTCGTCGTGACCTGGGCAGCGGTCACCGTCGGATTGGGAGCCGCGATCGTCAGCCGTGGCGGGTCTGGACCGCGCGACGTCGCGGTCAACGCTCCTTCCGCGACACCGGACATCGGGTGGCAGACTCCGACGCCCATCAGCGGCATCGCGGCGGCACGCCGTCCCACCTCCACCTCGTCGGAGGTCTGATGCGCCTCTCCAGCGTTCTTCTCGTCGCGATCGCCGCGCTGCTCGCGCCGATCGGCCTCGAGGCCCAGCAGTGGAGAACGATCGAAGCGGCGCGCCAGTTGAGCGACAGCCAGCCGCTCAAGGTGTCCGTGCGCTACGCCGCGGGTAAGCTCGACCTCTCGCCGAGCGAGGATGCGGCGCTGCTCTATCAGATGCGCATCCGTTACGACGAGCAGGCGACGGACGCCGTGCACGCGTACGACGCGCGGGGCCATCGGCTCGAGCTCGGGTTGAGCAAGTCGGAGGTTGGCTGGCGCACGCTGCGCAACATGAAGGGCGACAAGGGCGGGAGCATGTCGCTGGAGCTCAGCCCCGCCGTGCCGCTCGACCTCGACGTCGGGCTGGGGGGCGCCGCGGCGCGGATGGAGCTTGGTGGACTCAAGCTGAAGTCGCTCAGCCTCGAGTGCGGAATGGCTGGCTCGGAGGTCAGCTTCTCGGACCCGAACCGCATCCAGATGGAGCGGATGACGATCGACCTCGGGATGGGCGGGCTGAAGGTGCAGGATCTCGGCAATGCCAACGTCGGCGAGATCGCGATTCACGGCGCGATGGGCGGCGTCTCGCTCGACTTCGGCGACGACCTGCAGCGCGACGTGAAGATCAGCGCCGACTTCGCGCTCGGCGCGCTGGAAATCGCGGTGCCGCCGGGCGTGGGGGTGATGTACCAGGGTGAGATGAAGGCGGGCAAGTTCGAACCGTCGATCGGATTCACGCGAATGGACAACGCGTGGTACTCGATGAACTGGAAGGACGCCTCGCGCCACATCACCATCGTCGGAAACTCGACGCTCGCCGACGTGAAGATCCAGCTGAGCGGGCGATAGCGCTCGCCACTGGCCCGCTGATTGCCCCCGTGGGCCGCATGAAACGGGATTACAAAGTCTGGGGTGGCTACAGCGTCGGGCCCCTGCTGAAGAAGACCGGCCGCGAGATCATCAAGGACAACGTCCTCGGGCTCGCGGCCCAGACGGCCTACTACTTCTTCTTCTCGCTATTTCCGCTTCTTCTCTTCGTCGCCCCGGTGCTCAGCATCATCGGGAACAAGCAGGAGATGATCGGCTGGCTGCTCGACAAGCTCGCGCGCGCGGTGCCGCCCGCCGCGATGACCATGGTCTCGGGCGTCGTGAAGGACGTGGTGCTCAGCCCGAGCGCGCCAGGCGTGATGTCGGTCGGTGCGCTGCTCGCCGCCTGGTCAGGCTCGAACATCTTCGGCGCGCTGATGGGCGCGCTCAACAACGCCTACGACACCCGCGAGACGCGCCCGTGGGTGAAGCAGCAGCTCATCCGGTTCGCGGCACTCGGGGTCGCGGGCCTCGTGCTGATCCTCGCGACGGCGATCATGCTCGGCGGGGCGCAGATCGCGGACTGGCTCGGCCAGACGCTCAATCTCAGCCACGCGACGACGCAGCTGTGGAAGTTCGTCCAGTACCCGCTCGCGCTCTCGATCCTCGTGGGCTCGGCATGGCTGCTCTTCTACTTCCTGCCTAACGTCAAGCAGCGGCCGGTGCACGTGCTCGTCGCCGCGGTGGTGACGACCGTTCTCTGGGTCGTCGGGACGCTGCTCTTCCGCGCCTACGTCGCCAACTTCGGCTCGTACAACAAGACCTACGGGACGATCGGCGGCGTGATCGCGCTGCTCACGTGGATGTACCTCTCGATGCTCATCCTCCTCTGCGGAGGCGAGCTCGCGTCGGAGCTCCATTGTGGGACGGCGCGCGTCGAAGCCGATCAGGGGGCGAGCTACGCCGGCCGGATCGGGACGCACGGCCAGCCGGGGCTGCCGTCCAGCGAGCGCGTCGAACGCGCCCAGCCGCTAGCGGCGCGCGCCCCGGAGTAGGACGGTGGTGCCGCGCGAGACGCCGAGGAGCGAGGCGGCGCTCCCGTCTCGCACGGCGATCTCGATGAGGCCACTGGAGCCGGCGAGCGCGATGGGCGTGCCGGGCGCGACGTCGGCGTAGGTGCGGAGCACGGGGAGACGAAGCGTCCCGACCTCGATCGTTCCGCCGTGCGCGGAGAGCAGGTTCGTCACGGCGTTGCCGAAGCGATCGACCGTTATGACCGCGCCCTCGATCGCGCCATCCTCGCGGCGACGGGCCTCCCGCGTGCGCTTCACGATGGGATCGTTGACCGTCGGGCCGATCGCGTCGACGTCGGAGCCGGCGGCGAGGAGGGCCGCGGCCGGCGCGAAGACGTCACGCGCGTGGAAGGTCGGTGACGCACCGGCCGGGACCGGAATGTCCACCGCGCGCGCGCCGGAGAGCAGCAGCGCCGGAGAGAGCAGACCGTTGTCAGGGCCGACGAGGAAGCGACCGTCGCTCTCCACAGCGAGCGCACGTCTCGCCGAGCCGACTTCGGGGTCGACGACCGCGAGGTGCACCGTGCCGGCCGGAAACTTCCGCCAGTAGCGCGCGAGCGCGAGGCGTCCCGCCTCGATGTCCTGCGCGGCGACGTCGTGCGCGACGTCGACCAGCACGGCCTCGGGCGCGCGCGAGAGCAGCACGCCCTTCACCTCCGCGACGTAGCCGTCCGCGGTGCCGAAGTCGGTCAGGAGGGTGATGATCGGGCGCATCTCATACAGATCTGCGCTTCCAGCGCCCGGAGCGCCAGAGCGCCATCATCGCGACGGCCCGTCCCACCGCTGTGAGCGAGATCGTCCACCAGAGCGCCGAGGTGCCCCAGCGCGCCACGCTGGCCAGCGCGAGGGGGATACGCAGCGCGGTGATCGACGTCGAGGTGATCATCGGCGGGAAGGTTGCGCCGGCGCCGCCGAGCGCCCCCTCGAGCACGATCTCGGAGGTGATGAAGAGCTGCGACCACGCGGCGATGCGGAGGTAATGCGCGCCCTCCGCGACCACGAGCGGGTCGTGCGTGAACAGCCCGGCCATGTGCGGCGCGTAGAGCAGCTGTGCCGCGAACACCACCACCCCGATGATGCTGACGAAGCCGACGGAGACCCAGCCCGCGCGCTCGGCGCGGGCCGTGTCACCCGCGCCGAGGCTCTGCCCGACGATCGCCGCGACGGCCGCCGCGACCCCCACCCCCACCATGAAGAGCCAGCTCTCGACGCGGTGGCCGATGCCTAACGCGGCGAGCGCCGGCGTCCCGACGGGGGTCGCGATGCGCGTGATCACGACGTAGATGAGCGCGAACGCGACGCCCGTCGTCGCCGTCGGCAGCCCCACGCGCAGGATCG
>JABFXM010000575.1 GCA_013361745.1 Gemmatimonadaceae bacterium
TGCTTTCCATTGCTGAAGATTTTCTGGCCGAGCGGGTTCGCCGCGAACAGTCCGTAGCCGCGGGCATGCCAGTAGGTCGGGAATCCCACGTTGCGCGGATGATCGAGGATCGCGATGGTGACCGGCTGTCCCTCCACCACGCCGGACAGGCTCGCCCAGCGGCCACGCGTGCCCCACGCCGCCTCACCCTCGACGCCTTCGGAGGTGTGATAGTTCCCGGTCACGCCCTCGTTGTTCAGCACGGGCACCGGGGTCGCCCGCCCGCTCGCGTCGGTGAACACTTCCGCCTTCGTCGAGGGCAGCTCGAGCTCGCGCCGGACGCGGAGGCCGAGCATCCCGTCCTTCGCGTCGGGGAAGGCGACCGGCTGCTCGGCCGCGGTCAGCGTCGTCGTGCGATCGATCGCGCGCACGTTCCCCGCCGCCCGGAACACATAGCGCGTCCGCTCGTGGAGGAGGACCTTTCCCTGCGCGTCCACCCAGTCGGCGGTGACGTCGAGCGAGCCCTCGCCGTCGCCGCTCGTCGGGGTCGCCGAGCGGTGGACGATGGTCCCCATCTTCGGCGCGTTCTCCGGCTTGATCGCGTCGGAGTTGTTCCAGAAATCGAGGCCGTTGACGTTCTCGTAGTTGAGCCAGAGCCCGACGTGATGCGGGTGGTCGACGCGCTCGCCGGGGCGCGGCTCCAGAGGCCAGCCCCGCGTGATGACGACGCCCGTCGCCGTGCGGATCGGGAAGAGCACGGGCTTCTTCAGGACAGTCGGATAGATGTACGACGTGAACGGTCGGCCGCCGACGAGCACGTCGATCCGGCGGTTGGCGTCGTCGGCCACGAGCTCGATGCGCGGCTTCGGCGACGCGGTTGTCACCGTCGTCGCGGCTGGCGAAGGAAGCGGGGGCGAGGGCGCCGCCGGCGCACAGGCCAGCGCGCCGGCCAGCGCGGAGAGAGCGAGCGTGCTGCGCATCGGTCGGAGCTCGCGTGAGGGGAAAGGAACTGGACGGCGCGGGTGCCGCGCCGTCCGGAAGCGTGGTCAGGCGGTCACGACGCGCTGCTGGACGTCGTCGAAGGTGACCTTCTTGCCCGTCTGGACCGCGGCGATCGTCATGCAGAGCGCGACCGAGTGGTTGTAGCCCGCCTCGATGTCCGCGTTCGGCTTCCGCCGCGCGCGCACGCTCTCCATCCAGTTGCGGATGTGGGCCGTGGTCGAGGGATCCGCGCCGGTGTTCGCGCCCGTCTCCGTCTTCACGACTTCGGAGAGCTTCGACGCCGGCAACAGGTTCGCCGCCATCTGCATCTCCGCGGCCGCCTTCGCGCCGAGTCCACCGGTCGGCGTGATCTCGTTGGTGTCGAGGTTGAGCATCCCGCCGTTCGAGTAGTAGTACTCCTTGGTCTCGCCGGCCGAATTGGTCATGCGCGACGAGTAGCTCACCTGGAATCCCTTCGTCGGATCGTCGAGCGGGCCGTAGTCGAACACGATCGTGATCGTGTCCCAGTTCCTGCGGCCGTCCTTCCAGAGATAGACGCCGCCGTTGGCGACGACGCTGCGCGGATGCGGCAGGTCGGTGAACCAGTGCACGGTGTCGATCTGGTGGACCAGCCACTGATCCGGGATGCCCGACGAGTACGGCCAGAAGAGGCGGAACTCGAGGTACTTGCGCGGGTCCCACGCCTCCCATGGCTGGTTGATCAGGTAGCGCTTCCAGTCGGTGTCCTGCTCGCGGATCTGCGCGACGAGAGCCGGGCGACGCCAGCGCCCGGGCTGGTTGACGTTCCACGTCATCTCGGCCATGACGATGTCGCCGAACTTCCCCGAGCGGAGATACTCGTTGGCCTGCTTGTAGTTCGCGGCGCTGCGCCGCTGCGTGCCGATCTGCACGATGCGGCCCGACTTCTTCACCGCGTCGCGGATCGCGATCGCGTCGGCCATCGTGTGGGCGAGCGGCTTCTCGATGTACGCATCCTGGCCGGCCTGCATCGCCTCGACGCCGTGGTAGGCGTGCTGGAAGTCCGCGGTCGAGATGACGACGGCGTCGGTGGTCTTCGAGGCGTAAAGCTCCTCGTTGTTGCGGAAGGGGCGGACCTTCGAGCCGGTGGCCTCCTGGATCTTCGCGACGCCCTCGTCGCGGCGGACGCTCCAGATGTCGGAGAGGGCGACGATCTCGAAGTTGGTCTCCTTGCCGAGCTTCGCGTACACCGGGAGATGGGCCCCGCGGAAACGGTCCGAGAAGCCGACGACGCCGACGCGGACGCGATCGTTGGCGCCGAGGATCCGCGCGTAGCTCGCGGCGGACATCGAAGCGGCCCGGCTCACCCCGGGGATTCCGGCGACCGCGAGCCCGGCGGCGCCGAGGGCGGCGGCGCGAAGGAAGTCGCGCCGCGGCAGCTCCTGCTCCGGCTGCGCGGTCGTGCCGGCGGGGTGTTGCTGATCGGACATGGCCTTCACCTCGAGTGAGTGACTGGTAGTGGAACGGATGCGGAGCCGCCGGCGGAGCAGCCGCCTAACGCGCGACGACGCGGCGGGGCGCGCGGGCGCGGGTACGGCTCGCCTCGAGTCCGGCGAGGGTGCCGCGCATGTACGCGAACGACTGCTTCATCCCGGGAAGCGGATCGTCGGCGTCGATCTCGTATTCGAGGTTGACGTAGCCCGGGTAGCGCATGGCGATGAGCTGCCGGAAGATCTCGGCGATCGGGATCGCGCCTTCGCCGACGATCACCTGGCTCTCCTTGGCCCGGAGGTCGCTCAGATCCTTGACGTGCATGTCGTGGAGGCGCGGCCCCGCGTCGGCGACTGCCTGGACGACGTCGGTGCC
>JABFXM010000079.1 GCA_013361745.1 Gemmatimonadaceae bacterium
CTCTTCCGATCTGTGCGGATGCGGATGACGCTCTCGAACGGCTGCACGAAGATCTTCCCGTCGCCGCCGAGGCAGGCGTCAGCGCGGGGCTGGTGTTCTTCTACTTCGAGTCGATCGACCAGCTACTCGTCGCGCTCCTCGACTGGCTCCTCGCGCAGACCTTCGCCGCGACGGACTTCGCCAATCGGCTCGCCGACGTCAGCGACCCCGCCGCGCGCATCATGCTCGCGATCCGCCGCGACGTCGCCTGGCTCCCGAAGCAGCGCGAGCGCGTCGAGCTCTTCTTCGACTACTGGGTGCGCGGTACGAAGCATCCGGCGATCCGCCGCGCGATCCGTCACGCGCTCGACCGCTATCGCGATTCCTTCACGCCGCTCGCGCAGGGGCTCGTCTCGAGCGATCCGGAGCGCTACGCGGGAATGAGCGCCGAAGGACTCGCCGCTGTCGCGGCGAGCTTCGTCGAAGGGTGCGCGCTCCAGATCGTGATGGACCCGGCGCAATTCGACGTCGAGCGCTCGATGGCGACGCTCGCGTCGCTCGTCCGCGCGCCGGCGGCAGTCGCATGACCGGTATTCCCTTCAGTCGCAACCACCAGCAGGAGGACGTCTTGGCAGCATCGAAGCAGACGGCGAACGCCGCGTCGCAGGAGCACGAGGAGTTTCACGACGACATCATCTATCCCGCCGCGATCCCCTTCGTGCTCGTGCACCTCGCCGCCTTCGCGGCGATCTGGAGCGGCGTCACCGCCGGCGCGCTCGTCGCCTGCGTCGTCCTCTACGTCGTCCGCATGTTCGGCGTGACGGCGGGGTATCACCGCTACTTCTCGCACCGGACGTTCAAGACGAGCCGCGTCGGCCAGTTCCTGCTCGCCTTCCTCGCGCAGAGCTCCGCGCAGCGCGGCATCCTCTGGTGGGCGGCGAAGCACCGCCACCACCACAAGCACTCGGACACGGAAGAGGACATCCATTCGCCGCGCCAGCGCGGCTTCCTCTACTCGCACGTCGGCTGGATCTTCAAGCGCGACCAGACGGTCACCGACCTCGCCGCGGTCCCCGATCTCACGAAGTATCCGGAGCTTGTCTGGCTCGACCGGCATCCGTACGTCCCGGCGACGGTGCTCGGCTTCGCCTGCTTCCTGCTCGGCGGGTGGTCGGGGCTCGTCGTCGGCTTCGTGTGGAGCACGGTGCTGCTCTACCACGGCACCTTCTTCATCAACTCGCTGGCGCACGTCCACGGCAACCAGCGCTACGTCACCGGCGACGACTCGCGCAACAACTGGTGGCTCGCGGTGATCACGTTGGGCGAGGGGTGGCACAACAACCATCACGCCTACCAGCGCTCGACGCGGCAGGGCTTCCGCTGGTACGAGGTGGACCCGACCTTCTACGTCCTGACGGTGATGGCGTGGGTGCGCCTCGTGTCCGATCTCGGCGCGCCCCCCGCCGACGTCGTCCACAACGAGCGCCGGCTGGGACGCGCGGTGGTCGAGAAGGTCGCGCGCCAGCTCGCGGCCAGCTTCCCCGTCGACGCGATCGCGCACCGCGTCCACGAGGCGGCGCTGCAGGTGCAGCACATGCACCCGATCGACGACGCGCGCGAGCGGAGGGCGCACGCGGTCGCCGAGCTGCAGCACATGCACCTGCCGACGACCGCGGAGATCCGCGCCGCGGCGGAGCGCATGCTCGCCTCGACGCCGTCGATGGACGAGATCGTGGCGCGCGCGCGAGACCTGATCGCGGAGCTCGTCACGGCGCGCGTGCTGCCGGAGCTGGCGCCGGGCTGACCGGTCGCGGTGGCGGCGCTCGATCCTGCGCCAGTCGCGGTGGGGCGTTGCGAACGACGATGCGAAGCGGCAGCTTCGGTGCACCACGTTCGTTACCCCCTCCGCCGTCCTCTCCGCCGATGCCCGACCAACGCGAGCCTGACGCGTCCCCCAGTCACGTCTCTCGCCGCGCCTTCGTCGGCGCGGCTCTCGTCACGGGCGCCGCGGCCGCGGCCGGGCGGCTGGTGCTCCCGGGCATCGCCCACGCCGAGCCGGCGACGCTTCCGCCGACCGAAGGCACCGCTCGCGCAGCCGCCTTCGCGCTCGACGAGGCGACCGTCGCCGACCTGCAGCGGATGATCGGCGCGGGACAGTACACGTCACGCTCCCTCTGCGAGGCGTACATCGCGCGGATCAACGAGATCGACAAGGCGGGTCCGACGCTGCGCGCCGTGATCGAGGTGAACCCCGACGCGCTGACGATCGCCGACGCGATGGATGCCGAGCGCAAGGCGGGGAAGTCGCGCGGCCCGCTGCACGGCATCCCGGTGCTGATCAAGGACAACATCGCGACCGCCGACTCGATGCAGACGACCGCGGGGTCGCTCGCCCTCGTCGGCGTCAAGCCGCCGCGCGACTCCGCTGTCGCCGCGAAGCTTCGCGCCGCGGGCGCGGTCATCCTCGGCAAGACGAACCTCAGCGAGTGGGCGAACTTCCGCTCGACACACTCGTCGTCCGGGTGGTCGGGGCGCGGCGGGCAGACGAAGAACCCGTACGCCCTCGATCGCACGCCCTCGGGCTCGAGCTCCGGATCAGGCTCCGCGATCGCGGCGAATCTCGCCGCGGTGGCGATCGGCACGGAGACCGACGGGTCGGTAACGTCGCCCTCGGCGGCGATGGCGCTCGTCGGGATCAAGCCGACGGTCGGCCTGGTGAGCCGCTCGGGGATCGTCCCGATCTCGCACACCCAGGATACCGCCGGCCCGATGACGCGCACCGTGACCGACGCCGCGATCCTGCTTTCGGCGATCGCCGGCGCGGATCCAGCCGACGCCGCGACGGCGCGCGCGGCCGGTCACGTCGCCGTCGACTACACGAAGTTCCTCGACGCGAACGGGCTGAAGGGGGCGCGCATCGGCGTGGCGCGAAAGCACTATGCCGGCTACCACGACGGAACCGACGAATTGCTGAAGGCGGCACTCGACGTCATGCGCGCGCAGGGGGCGACGATCATCGACCCCGCCGACCTCGCGACGGCGGGGAAGTTCGGTGACGACGAGTTCCAGGTCCTGCTCTACGAGTTCAAGGCCGACCTCAACGCCTACCTCGCGGAGTGGGCGCCTAACGTTCAGGCGAAGACGCTCGCCGAGCTGATCGAGTGGAACAAGGCGCACGCGACTGAGGAGATGCCCTACTTCAGGCAGGAGATCTTCGAGATGGCGCAGAAGAAGAGCGCGCTGAAGGATCCGAAGTATCTGAAGACGGCGGCGAAGGCGAAGCGTCAGGCAGGCGCGGATGGGATCGACGCGACGATGAAGAAGCACCGCCTCGACGCGCTCGTCGCGCCGACGCAGGGGCCGGCGGCACTGACGGATCTCGTCTACGGCGACCCGAATGTCGGCGGGAGCTTCACGACGCCGGCCGCGGTGGCGGGCTACCCGCACGTCACCGTGCCCATGGGTTTCTACATGGGGCTGCCGGTGGGCGTGTCGTTCGTCGGCGGCGCCTGGAGCGAGCCGACGCTGCTCAGGCTCGCGTACGCGTACGAGCAGGCGACGAAGCACCGCGCGGGCCCGAAGTTCCTGCCGAGCGCGGGGTAGGTTGCGCTACTTCCTGATCGAGAAGTTGAACGGCATCTCCACGACCTGCGCGACGGGCCGGCCGTTCAGCTCCGCGGGCTGGAAGCGCGCTGCGGCGACCGCCTTCATCACCGACTCGGACAGCACGTAGTCCGGCGACTCGACGATGGTGAAGGTGCTCATGATCGGAACGCCCGTCTCGTTCACCGCGAATCGCGCGACGACCTTGCCCTCGGCGCCGCGCGCGCGCGTGCCTTCGCTGTACTCGGGCACGATCGACGCGAGCGGAGTCGCGCCGCGCGTCACCTGGTAATCCCAGTACGCCGTGTCACCGCTCGCCAGCACGACACCGCGCGTCGATGCGCTCGTGGGACGACTGACGAGCGCCGTGTCCGCCGGTGGGGGGTAAGTGTCGGGGTAGACCGGCGCGCACGAGGCCGTGACGAACGTCAGGCAGGCCAGCGCTCGCCCCGGGAACGAGTACCGTCGCATCGGGCGAATCTCGCGCGCTCCGGCGAGCGGCGCCAGATCGCTAGCGCCGCGTCACGTCGACCACGGCCTCCTCTGCGACGACGAACACCCTGTCACCCGGCTCGGGATCGATCGCCGCGAGTCCGGTGAACTCCCCGAACGCGGGCAGCACGGCGAAATCGCGGGCGAACCAGAAGCAGGGGAGTCGCTCGCTCTGCCGGCCGCGGCCGACGAGCGTCGCGGCGGGATGCAGATGTCCGGCGATCGCGTAGCCCTCGCGCGCCGGCGCGGGATGGTGCACGAGCGCGAACGGCCCCTCGACCGCGGGCGCGTCGACGCACTCGATCTCGAGCTCGCGCGGCGGGTCGCCCGCATGTCGATCGTGATTCCCGCGCACGAGCGTCACGCGCAGCGAGGGATGGCCGGCGCGCCACTCGGCGAGCGCGGCGAGCGTCGCCGGCGCACGCCCGGCGCGCGCGTGCAGGAAGTCCCCGAGGAACACGACGCGTCGCACGCCCGTCCGCGCGACGATCGCGTCCAGCCTGCCTAACGTTCCCGCGGTGGTCCCCGCCGGCACCGGGATCGCCGCCGCGCGAAAGGTCGCCGCCTTGCCGAAGTGCGGATCGGCGACGAGCAGCGTCGCGCGCGCCGGCCAGTACACCGCGCGCTCGGCGAGCAGCACCAGGTCCTCGCCGCGCACGACGACTGACAGCGCGCTCATCCCGCGGCGCGCTCGAGGGCGAGCTGCATCTTTCGGATCCGGTCGCCGAGCGACTCCGACGACACCCGGTTCCGCGCGCGATCCACGAGCAGGGGGAAGGCGAGCGGCGGGGTGCGCTTCGGCGTCGTGATCACCACGCGCGACGACGCCAGCCGCTCGAGCGTCCGACCGAGCCGGCTGCTCTCGAGCTGCCGCTCGAGCACCTCGCGGTGCGCCTGCGAGAGGAGAAGATTTCGCGGGTCGTAGCGCTGCAGCACGTCGAAGAACAGCCCGCTCGACACCTGCAGCTGGCGTGCGGTCTTCCCGGAGCGCGGCAGGCCGGGGAAGACGAGCCCCGACACGCGCGCGATCTCGCGGAACTGGCGCTTCGCCATCTCGGTCGCGTTCAGCGAGGCGGGCACGTCCTCGACGAGCTTCGTCGGCGCGAGGAGACCGGCGGCGAGCGCCTCCTCGAGCGGCGCCTCCTCCGGCGCGAGCAGCTCGATCCCCCAGTCGTTCGCGGCGAGCGAGAAGGTGATCGGCCGCAGGCGCGCGATGCGATACGCGAGCAGCGCCGCGAGCCCCTCGTGCACGAGCCGGCCCTCGAAGGGGAAGACGAAGAGATGATGTCCCTCGCGGCTCTTCACGCGCTCGATGAGCAGCTCGTCGGCGCGCGGGATCCGCGACCATCTCGCCTGGACCTCGAGCACCGGACGCACCGCCTCCATCTCCGCCTCGCGGAAGACACCGCGCGCCGCCTCGTCCAGGCGCGCCCGCAGCCGCTCGGCGAGCGCGCGCGAGAGCGGCAGCCGGCTCCCGATCCAGCGCGGGATCGCGCCCTTCACGTTCGGCGCCTTGCGCACCCAGGCCTTCATGTCGCGGACGCGCACGAACTCGAGCGGCCTGCCGGCGAAGGTGAAGCGGTCGCCCGGCTTGAGCCGCGCGATGAACGACTCCTCGACGCTGCCCAACGCACCGCCGCGCAGGTACTGCACGGCGATCTGCGCGTCGCTGACGATCGTGCCGATCGACTGCCGGTGCCTTCTCGCGACGCCCGCGTCCTGGACGATCCAGCGTCCGTCGTCGCCCGCGCTCACGACGCGCGAGTACTCCGGGTAGCCGCGCAGCGCCTCGCCTCCGCTCGTCACGAAGGCGAGCGTCCACTCCCACTCGTCGTCGCGGAGGTCGGCGTAGGCGCGCGTCGAGCGGACCTCGCGGAGCAGCTCGTCCGGTCTGAAGCCCCCGCCGAGTGCCACCGTCACGACGTGCTGCACGAGCACGTCGAGCGGCCGCTCGAGAAGTGGCCGTGACTCGATCGCGCCCATCCGGATCCCGTCGCGCGCCGCGGCCACCTCCACCAGCTCGAGCACGTTCGTCGGGACGCACGTCACGCGGCTCGTCGCGCCCGGCCGGTGTCCGCTTCGTCCCGCGCGCTGGAGCAGACGCGCCACTCCCTTCGGGCTCCCGATCTGCAGCACACGATCGACGGGCGAGAAGTCGACGCCGAGGTCGAGGCTCGAGGTCGCGACGACGCATCGCAGCGCACCGGTGCGCAGTCCCTCCTCCACCCACTCGCGTCGCCCGCGATCGAGCGAGCCGTGATGGAGCGCGATCCGCCCCGCCCAGTCGGGACGCTGCGCGAGGATCGCCTGATACCAGATCTCCGTCTGCGAGCGAGTGTTCGTGAAGACGATCGCGGTCTCCCCCTCCTCGATCGCGGCGACGACCTGCGGCAGCATGAGCGTTCCGAGATGCCCCGCCCACGGAAAGCGCTCGACGACTGGCGGGATCAGCGCGTCGACGACGACCTCCTTCGGCTCGACGCCGCGAACGATGCGCGCCTGCCTCACCTGCTCGCCGACGCCGAGCAGCGCCTCGGCGGCTTCCTCGAGATTACCGATCGTCGCCGAGAGTCCCCAGGTGCGCACGCCGGGGCTGAGCGCACGCAGCCGCGCCAGCGCAAGCTCCACCTGCACGCCGCGCTTCGTCCCGAGGAGCTCGTGCCACTCGTCCACCACGACCAGCCGCAGGTCGCTGAACAGCGCCGGCGCATCGGCGCGTGAGAGGAGGAGAGAGAGGCTCTCCGGCGTCGTCACCAGTGCCGTAGGCAGCCGCCGCCCCTGGCGCGCGCGCTGCGCCGGCGATGTGTCGCCGGTCCTGCTCTCGAGCGTCCACGGGATGCCTAACGACAGGAGCGGCGCGCGCAACGCCTCCTCGGTATCGGCGGCGAGTGCGCGGAGGGGGGTGATCCAGAGCACGCGCAGCGGCGGTGCCTTGGGCGTAGCCGCCTGCTCACGGGGCTCCGCGCTCCACTCGAGCAACGGACCCCACCAGGCGGCGTACGTCTTTCCGGTCCCCGTGGCGGCGTGGATCAATCCACTCTCGCCATCGAGATAGGCGCGCCAGACCTCGCGCTGGAACTCGAACGGCCTCCACCCGCGCGCGGCGAACCAGCGCTCGGCGCGGCCGAACGAAATGGTTGAAGATTCCCGCGCGAGTGTGAGATCGGCCACGTCCGTGAAGAATCGCAACGCCGGGGCCAGCGAGGCGTTGCTCCCCGCGATGTCGACCAGTCAGGTAATGGAAGCCGTCACACCCCTTCGAGAGCCATACACCATGCGCATCGACTGCAGAAAGATCGCGACCGCGCTCGCCGTCGCCGCCCTCACCCTCGGTGCGACACGCGCCGCCTCCGCGCAGGGGAAATCGCGCGAGCACCCGGACGAAGATCGCCGTGAGCAGGGGGACAAGCCGCGCCGTGAACATCACGACAACGGTCGCGCGCACGAGGAAGGTTGGGTCCCGCCGGGTCAGGCGAAGAAGATGCGCTCCCCGGACGACGCGGTGATCGTCGCCCGCGATGTCCTCGGCACGCACGGCTACGACGTCGTCCGCGTCGAACAGAGCGGCGACGACCGGATCCTCTTCTACCGCCGCCGCGTCAAGGTCGGAAAGTTCAAGCTCGAGAAGCCGCTGACGAAGATGTACCTGCGGCCGCGGGACGACCGCTTCGTCATCGAGCGGGCGCCGAACCCGCTCGTCGCCGAGCTGCGGCAGAAGCTCGCGCAGTAGCGCTCAACGGGAATCCATCAGTGCGCGGAGGGTGTCGATCGTATCGGCATCCTCCGCTTTCTTGTCGGTGCGCCAGCGCAGGATGCGCGGAAAGCGTACCGCGATCCCCGACTTGTGGCGCGGCGACGCCTGGATCCCCTCGAACGCCAGCTCGAACACCTGCTCCGGCTTCACCGATCGCACCGGGCCGAACTTCTCGATCGTGTTCCGCCTGATCCACGCGTCGAGACGACGGATCTCCTCGTCAGTGAGTCCCGAGTACGCCTTCGCGAAGGGAACGAGCTTCCCCTCGTCCCACACCGCGAAGGTGTAGTCGGTGTGGAGCGACGCGCGCCGTCCGTGCCCCGCCTGCGCGTAGACCATCACCGCGTCCGCGGTGTAGGGCTGAACCTTCCACTTCCACCACGGCCCGCGTCGCCGACCGACGCCGTACACCGCGTCGCGCCGCTTCAGCATCAGTCCCTCCGCCGAGCGGTCGCGTGCGCCCTGGTAGGCGTCGCGCACCACGTCCCACCCTTCGCCCGTGACGACGGGCGACAGCACGAAGCGCGCGCGCAGCGCGGGGGACGCGAGCAGCGCCTCGAGTCGGTCGCGGCGCGCCGTCATCGGCTCCCCCCGCAGATCGACTCCATCAAGCTCCAGCAGGTCGTAGACGACGAGCACCACCGGCACCTCCGCCAGCATCTTCGCGCCCAGCGTCTTGCGACCGATCCGGCGCTGGAGCTGCGCGAAGGGAAGGGGGGCGTCGTCGCGCCACGGCATGAGCTCCCCGTCGAGCACCGTCCCGTCCGGGAGCAGCGCCGATGCTTCGGCGATCTCGGGGTAGCGGTCGGTGACGAGCTCCTCGCCGCGCGTCCAGAGGAAGCTTTGCCCTCTGCGCCGCACGAGCTGCGCGCGGATCCCGTCCCACTTCCACTCGACCTGCCAGTCCGCCGCGCTGCCTAACGTTTCGAGATCGGCCTCGAGCGGATACGCGAGGAAGAACGGATACGGCTTCGAGATGTCGGCGTCCGCGACGTCCGCCGCGGCGAGCGCGCGAAACGACTCGGCCGTCGGCTCCCACGCGCCGGTGAGTCGGTGCGCGACGACGCCCTCCTCGATCCCCGTCGCCTTCGCGAGCGCGCGCACGACGAGCTGCGTCGAGACGCCGACGCGAAAGCCGCCGGTGATCAGCTTGTTCCACACGAATCGCTCGACGCCGCCGAGCTCGCGCCACGCCGCGAGCACCGCGGCGCGCTGCGTCTCCTCGCTCGCCCCCGCGAGCGCGAGCAGCCGCTCCTCGATCCACTCGCGCAGCGACCGGTCGCTCCCCTCGGCGACGTCGGGGAGCAGCAGCGAGATCGCCTCCGCGAGATCGCCGACGGCGTGATACGACTCCTCGAACAGCCACTCCGGGACGTCGGCTTCCGCCATCGCCCACTCGGCGAGCCGCCGCGCGGCGATGAGTCGCTTCGGCCGTCCGCCGGCGAGGAAGTGCACCGCCCACGCCGCGTCCGCCGGATCCGCCTCGGCGAAGTAGCGCGCCATCGCGTCGATCTTCTCGTTCGTGCGCGTCGTCTCGTCGAGCTGCGCGAAGAGCCGGGCGAAGCGCCTCATGCGCTCTCCTCGGTCTCCAGGTCGCCTCCGGCGCTCGTCCCTTCGTGCGCCTCCTCCTCGCCAGCGGGCTCGCCCTCGGGCTCTCCCTCCCAGCGGCTCGCGATGGCGTGCGCCTCGATGCCGCGCTCGAGCAGCCAGCGCACGACGGGCTCGCGATACCCGTGCGTGACGAGCACCCGCTCGGCGCCGGTCGCGTCGATCGTCGCGAGGAGCGAGGGCCAGTCGACGTGATCGGAGAGCGGGAAGCCGCGGTCGAGCGAGCGGCGACGGCGTGCGCCGCGGATGCGCATCCACCCGCTCGCGAACGCGGTCGAGAGGGGCGCGAACTTCCGCAGCCATGGCGACCCCGCGGCCGAGGGCGGGGCGACGATCAGCGTCCCCGCCCAGTCGCGGCCGCGTGGCTCGCTGCCCGCGTAGCCCGTCGGCGGAAGCGCGATCCCGCCGCGCCGGTAGTCGCGATTGAGCCGCTCGACCGCGCCGTGGGTGAAGATCTCCCCGCTCTCGGCGCCGAGCAGGCCCGCGAGCACGCGCTGGGCCTTGCCTAACGCGTAGGCGAAGAGCACCGAGGCACGTCCCGCCTCACGGTTCGCGCGCCACCACCCCGCGATCTCCGCGAACACCTCCCGCTGCGGCGACCAGCGGTAGATCGGCAGTCCGAAGGTGGACTCCGTGACGAAGGTATGGCAGCGTACCACCTCGAAGGGAGTACAGGTCGGATCGGGCTCGGTCTTGTAATCGCCCGACACGACCCACACCTCGCCGCGATGCTCGACGCGGACCTGCGCCGAGCCGAGGATGTGCCCCGCGGGATGGAGGGAGACGCGCACGCCATTGATGCTGACGTCGGCGCCGTAGTCGATGCTCTCGATCGACGCACCGGGACCGAGGCGAGTCGACCGCACCCGCGCGCCCTCCGTCGAGCACAGGTACCGATTCGACCCATGGTGCGCGTGATCGCCGTGCGCGTGCGTGATCACGGCGCGATCGACCGGCATCCAGGGATCGACGTAGAAGTCCCCCGCGGCGCAGTACAGCCCGCGCTCGGTCGTCTCGAGGAGGAGGTCGCGACCGGGGCGCGGCGGCCCGGGCGGGACCGGCTCTCCGGGTCGGAGTCGTGGCGGGTGGGGCATCGCCGATGAGCGGGGGCAATCGTCGAGCCAGCCCCGCGGTCGCCGCGAGCCGCCGGCGCGACTAAATTCCGTCCGGTGACCACTC
>JABFXM010000118.1 GCA_013361745.1 Gemmatimonadaceae bacterium
CCGGGGCCCCAGACCGGGCCCGGGCGATACGACTGACCGAACACGACGTTCGTGTTGCGGATCTCGGTGTCGCGGTGCGTGCCGAAGTTGTACAGCGCGCCCTTCGTGCCGTTCCAGACGTCGCCGCCCTTCTTGATGTCGAGGAGGCCGGAGATCTGCCACTTCTTGAACACCGTGAACTCGGTGCGCACGCTGCTCAGCCACTTCGGGTTCGGATCGGCGAGCACACGGTCGTTCGGGTCCGCATTCGGGAAGCCGCTGGCGTCGATGTACAGCGCGCCGTTAGGCGCACCGGCGGTGCGGCAGGCGGCGTTCACGTCGTCCGGCGTGCCGTCGCCGTTGATGTCCACCATGTTGCTCTGTCCGTAGCGGCAGCGGACGAAGTCGTAGCCGCGGAAGACGCCGACGGCGTATCCCTGCTCGACCGTGCCCGGGGTGCCCTCGAAGGCGCCGCCGATGTCGACGTGCTTCACGCCGGCGAGCGAGGTGACGACGTTCTTGTTGCGCGACCACTGCACCCCGACGTCCCATGCGAAGTTCTCCATGGTGACGGGGTTGAGGTTCAGCGAGAGCTCGAGGCCCTTGTTCGAGATTGTCGCCGCGTTCTGGAGCTGACTGGTATAGCCGGAGCTCGTCGAACGCGGGGTGTCGAAGATGACGTCCGTCGACCTCGAGTTGTAGCCGGTGACGCTGAAGTCGCCGAGCCCGTTGAGGAGACCGAAATCGAACCCGCCCTCGAGCTCCTTCTGCCGCTCGGGGCGGATCTTGTCCTGCGCGAGCCGCGACTGCGACGTCATCCCGCCGCGCGAGTTCTGGATCGTGCGGAGATAACCGCCCCAGCCCTCGTCGTTGGTGCTGCCGAACGAATAGCCGCTGTAGATCGCGTACACCGGCGGCTCCTTGCCGGTCTGTCCGTACGCGACGCGCGCCTTCCCGTACTCGAGGAAGCGGCTGAACACGTCCGTCGCCTTCGTGAACGTCCACGCGGCGCTCGCCTTCGGGTACCAGAAGCGGCGCTGCGACTGGGCGAAGGTCGAGTTGCCGTCGTTACGGACCGTCGCGCTGAGGAAGAGCTGGTCGAACATGTCGAGGTTCGCCTGGCCGAAGTACGACTCGAGGTGAACCAGCGACTCGTACTCGTTCGGCGTCACCGTGATCGTGTTGCCGAGGTTGAACGGCCCCTCGGGCGCGATGAAGGTGTAGCCCGTCGAGTACCGCTGACGGTAGCTGCGGCTGTTCAGGTTCTGGCCGAGGGTCAGCGTCCCGTTGATCGACTCGGTGAGCGTGTGCCGGAGCGTCGCGAGCAGGTTGTGGTCGATCTGGTAGTTCAGGTAGTCGGCGCGCGTCATCTGGCCGCTCGGATACGACGACGACGAGGGCACCAGCGCCTCGAGCCGGTCGTCGGTGCTGTAGTCCCCGCCGAGGGTGTAGCGCAGGTTGAGCCAGTCGAGCGCGTCGTAGTTCAGGTTCACGTTCCCGAAGACGCGGTTCACGTTCCCCCTCGCGGGATTCTTGTTGACGACGAAGAACGGGTTGTCGTAGCCGCGGGTCAGCGTCAGGTCGGAGGCGCCGATCGGGTTCGGATAGCGATACGACCGGTGATAGCCGTTCGCGTTGAGGTAGTTGCGGTTGTTGAACTCGGGAGGAGTGCGCAGCGCGCCGAGGAGCAAGCCGGAGAGGTTCGACCCCTTCTGGATGGCGCCCATGCGGACGTCCGCGTAGTTCGCGGAACCGCCGATCGTGAGCTTGTTGAAGATCTTCTGCGACGCCTTCACGAGGAACGTGGTGCGGTCGTAGAAGTTGTTCGGGCCGATGATCGTCCCGTTCTGGTCGGTCCGTCCGGCGGAGAGGTAGAACGACTGGCGGTCCGTCCCGCCCGACGCGGACAGCTGGTTGTCGTACGTGTGTCCGGTGTGGAACATCTCGCCGAAGTGATCGTACGTCTGCGTCCCGGCGGCGAGCGCCGGGCCGTAGCTGTCGCTCGTGGCGCGGCAGCCGGGCGTCGTGCAGGTGCGACGCTGGCCGAACTTCGTCTGCAGCGGGACACCGTGTGTCACGTCGTCCCAGGTGGACGTGGAGTTCAGCGAGTAGCGCGGCGTGCCGCGGCCGCTCTTGGTGGTGATGAGCACGACACCCTGGCCGGCGCGCGAGCCGTAAATGGCGCCGGCGGCCGCGCCTTTCAGGATCTCCACCGACTCGATGTCGTTCGGGTTGATGTCGGAGGCGCGGTTCGAGGTCGCGGTGCCGCCGAGGTAGCCCGTGGTGGAGTTGGTGCTGTTGTCGATCGGTACGCCGTCGACGACGAAGAGCGGCTGGCCGGTGCCCGTGATCGTCTTCGCGCCGCGGATGCTGATGTACGACGAGGCGCCCGGCTCGCCGGACTGCGACGACACGTACACGTTAGGCGCCTTGGCGGCGAGCGCCGTGACGACGTTCGGCTCGTTCGATTTCGCGATCAGGTCGCTCTTGACGGTGTTCGTGACGTTGCCGGACGCCTCGCGCGTGCTCGTCAGGCCGGCGCCGGTCACCACGACCTCGCTCAGCGTGACGGGCGCGCTGGCGAGCGAGAAGTCCAGCGAGCCCCGCCCGCTCGAGAGCGTCACCGTCGTCGAGAGCGGACGGAAGCCGATGAGCCGCGCCGTCACCGTCGCCGGCGCATTGGTCACGCGCGCCGCCGGAACCACGATCGAGTACGCCCCGCTCGGGTCCGTGAGCGCGCCGAGTTTCATTCCTTCCACGACGACGTTCACGCCATTGACCGGCGCGCCCGCCTCGTTGGTCACCCGCCCCGTGATCGTCGCCGGCTCCTGCGCTTTCGCGACTCTCGGGCCGAAGGCGACCATCGTTCCCGCTGCTGCCACTAGCAACAACAATCTGCGTCCCATGCGACCTCCCTCGCTCAGGAATACGCCGGGGGAGGAGCCCCCGAGTTCGCGAGGGCACCCCAGCGGGGCGACGTTAGCCTAGCGGCGGGGCAAATGTCAACATTGTGTAAGTGGTGCGTCAGAAACCGGCGGCCGCCCCCGGGACCCCGTGGCCCCCCCCGGATCGGGCGGTTCCAGGGTAGATTGGTCTCGCCGCACCGCGAGCGTGGCGGAACTGGTAGACGCGCTGGACTTAGGATCCAGTGGGTAACTCCGTCCGGGTTCGAGTCCCGGCGCTCGCACTGCAGCGGCACGGCCCGCCAGCGAATCGGCCGCCGGGCTCCGCCCAGCAGCCGACTACATGCCCCGCTTTCGCGCGAGATCGACCGCCGCCCCGCGGCCGCGACGCCTAACGGTCAGAAGGCGTAGCCGATCGAGATCCGGCCGGTGGGATAGGCGAGGTGCGCGTTGCCCGCGTCCTTCGAGGTCGCAAAGATCTTCTTCGCGCCGAGCCCGAGGCCGACGTAGAAGGATCGCGAGGCCCCGAGCAGCCAGTTGTAATCGAGCGCGACGCCGACGGCCGGGCCGCTCGTCTTCGTGCGCGTACCGGCACTTCCGTACCCTAATGCCCGGTCCGTGACACTCGTGAAGCCGAGCTGCCCGCCGAAGCTGAAGCCCTGGAAGGGGTGGGCCTCCGGGTAGTAGCGGAGCTTCAGATCCGCCGAGGAGTAGCGCACCTCGTCCACGTCGTCCGACCAGTTCCAGTAGCTCCCGCCGGCGCCCACGGTGATCGTCGGCGAAACGGCGTGCTCGACCTCCGCCGAATAGACCGAGAACACGGCGGAGAGGGGCTGGATCGACAGCACGGTCGTCTTCGGTGGCGTCACGCTCTGGCCGCGTGCGGGGAGCGCGAGAACCATCGAGAGAGCGAGGGTGGACGCGATGACGTCGAGCCGCATGGAATCTCCGGATGAAAGTGATGGCCTCCGGGATGGAGGCGGCGGTAAGATGGGGCGATCCGCGCCTTGCGGCCAACCCGCCGCACGGCCCGCGGGTCACCGGGTGACCGCCTTGGTTCACCGCCCTTCGCCCCGCTGCTATCTTTAGAGGCAGCGGGGCGGGCCCCGACGTACGACCAATCGCGAGCACCATGGACATCCAGATCACCACAAAGAAGAGCGAAGGTCTCGAGCGGCTGCTCGAGGTGTCAGTCCCCGTCGAGACCGTGCGGGACGCCGAGGACAAGGCGGCGCGCCGTTATGCATCGCAGGCGCGGCTGCCGGGGTTCCGGCCCGGCAAGGCGCCCGCGGCGATCGTGCGCAAGAAGTTCGGCGAGGCGATCCGCCAGGCGGCGCTCGAGACCCTCGTGCAGGACGCCTTCAAGGAGGTGATGGAGCGGGAGAAGCTCCAGCCGGCGTCGCAGCCGCACGTTCACCATCTGCACTTCGACGAGGGAAAGCCGCTCACTTTCGAGCTGCACGTCGAGGTTCGTCCGGAGCTGAACCTGCAGCGCACCAGCGGCTTCCGCGTGAAGCGCCAGGGGCAGGCCGTCGGCGACCAGCAGCTCAACGAGCAGCTCGACAACCTGCGCGACCAGCGCGCGGCGTGGGCGCCGGTGGACGAAAAGCCGCTTCCGGGCGACCAGGTGACGGTCGAGCTGGCGATGGCCGACGAGAAGGGCGAGATCGGCGAAAGCACGCAGTATCCGCCGCTCGTCATCGGGGAGGGCCAGGCGATTCCGGCGATCGAGGAGCTGATCCTCGAGGCGAAGCCGGGTCAGACGGTCGAGCGTCCGGTGAAGTGGCCGGACGACTTCCCGAACGAGGAGCAGCGCGGGCAGGTCCGGACGGTCCGCATGAAGCTGCTCGACGTCAAGCGCAAGTCGCTTCCGGAGCTCGACGACGCCTTCGCCCGCGAGGTCGGCGACTTCGAGTCGCTGGACGCGCTGAAGGCGGCGGTGCGCAAGGACCTGGAGTCGCACGCCGAGCGTGAGGCGGAGTCGCAGCTCCGCCAGCAGCTGCTCGACGAGGTGATCTCGGCGAACCCCTTCGAGGTGCCGGAGGGATGGGTCGCGCAGCTGAGCGACGCGTACATGCAGCAGTTCCAGGTGCCGGAGGAGGAGAAGCCGCGCTTCTCGCAGGAGTTCCGGCCGGTCGCCGAACGTCAGGTCCGCCGCGATCTGGTGATCGAGACGATCGCGGAGAAGGAAGGGCTGGGCGCGACCGAGGCGGACATCGACGACCGCGTCGCGGAGGTCGCGCAGAAGCGCGGCGCGAACCCGTCGGAGGTGTACGCGTCCCTGCAGAAGGCGGGGCGTCTCCGCGAGATCGAGCGCAGCATCACCGAAGAGAAGGTGTTCACGTGGCTGAAGGAGCGGAACACGGTCGAGTAGACCGCGGCGCCGCCTAACGCATCACCCTGGATCGACATGCCGACCATCTATCCGCCATACGTCATCGAGCGCTCGAGCCGTGGCGAGCGCACCTACGACATCTTCTCGCGGCTCCTCATGGACCGCATCATCTTCCTCGGCACGCCGATCAACGATGACGTGGCGAACATCGTCATCGCGCAGCTGCTCTTCCTGCAGGCGGACAACCCCGAGCGGGACATCCACCTGTACATCAACTCGCCGGGCGGCAGCGTGTCGGCGGGGCTCGCGATCTACGACACGATGCAGTTCCTGAAGAGCCCCGTGAGCACGATCTGCATGGGACTCGCGGCGAGCATGGGCGCGTTCCTGCTCGCGGCCGGCGCCAAGGGGAAGCGTCTCGCGCTGCCGCACTCGCGCATCATGATCCACCAGCCGTCGGGCGGCGCGCAGGGGACCGCGGCCGACATCGAGATCCAGGCGAAGGAGATCCTCTTCCTCCGCCAGAAGATGAACGAGCTGATGTCGAAGCACACGGGACAGCCCGTCGAGCAGATCGAGCGCGACATCGAGCGCGACAAGTTCATGGGCGCGCAGGAGGCGGTGAAGTACGGGCTGATCGACCAGGTCATCTCGCACCGCGGCGACATTCCGGCGGAAGACGGCAAGAAGGAGCTGGCGAAGGAGCTGGCGAAGTAGTTGTCAAGAGCCGCCCGGTATTGTGAAATCCTTCACAATACCGGGCGGCGAAATGTTGCTTGACCGCTTCGGCGGCGTCTGTTAGTTCTCGATGGGCCGCCCCCCGCCCTCAGGCGCCCCAGACCGCTTCACCTCGTCACCGAGCGCCATGTCGCACGACAAACACCTTCGCTGCTCGTTCTGCGGGAAGTCCAAGGACTCGGTCCGGAAGTTCATCTCCGGCCCGTCGGTCTACATCTGCAACGAGTGCATCGCCCTCTGCAACGAGATTCTCGCCGAGGACGAGGAGCGCGAGGTTGCCGAGGCGATCACGCAGGTCCCCTCCCCGCAGGAGATCAAGGACGTCCTCGACCAGTACGTGATCGGTCAGGAGCAGGCGAAGAAGGCGCTGTCGGTCGCGGTCTACAACCACTACAAGCGCATCAACGTCCAGTCGGTTCGCGACGAGGACGTCGAGCTCGACAAGTCGAACATCCTCCTCATCGGCCCGACGGGCACGGGGAAGACGCTCCTCGCGCAGACGCTCGCGCGCATCCTCGACGTCCCCTTCACGATCGCGGACGCGACGACGCTGACCGAAGCGGGCTACGTCGGCGAGGACGTCGAGAACATCCTCGTCCGGCTCCTCCAGGCGGGTGACTTCAACGTCGCCGAGTGCGAGCGCGGGATCGTCTACATCGACGAGATCGACAAGATCGCGCGGAAGAGCGAGAACCCGAGCATCACCCGCGACGTGAGCGGCGAGGGGGTGCAGCAGGCGCTTCTCAAGATCCTCGAGGGGACGGTCGCCTCGGTACCGCCACAGGGCGGCCGCAAGCACCCGCAGCAGGAGTACATCCAGATCAACACGAAGGACATCCTCTTCATCTGCGGGGGAGCCTTCGACGGGCTGGAGAAGATCATCGAAGCCCGCACCGGTCGCCGGCAGATCGGCTTCGGCGGGTCGGGCGAAGGGGCGACCGGCGCGAACGGGAAGATCGTGAAGAACAATCCCTTCGCCGAAGTCGAGCCGGACGACCTGCTCCGCTACGGGTTGATCCCCGAGCTGGTCGGGCGTCTCCCGGTGACGGTCGCGCTCCAGGCGCTCGACGAGGACGCGCTCGTGCGCATCCTCAAGGAGCCGAAGAACGCGCTCACGAAGCAGTACTCGAAGCTCTTCGAGCTGGAGAACACGAAGCTCAACTTCGACGAGGCGGCGTTGCGCGCGGTGGCGCAGAAGGCGCTCAAGCGCGGCACCGGCGCTCGCGGCCTGCGCGCGATCCTCGAGGAGATGCTGACCGACGTGATGTTCGACCTGCCGAGCCGCGAGGACGTGACCGAAGTGCGCGTCACGGAAGCGACGGTGGTGAACAAGCAGCCGCCGCTCCTCGAGATCTCGCCGAAGAGGCAGAAGAAGGAAGCGTAAGCTTTCGCAGGGACCAGGGGTCGGGGGTCAGGGGTCGGCAGGGTGCGGGATGAGTGACGAGGGAGCGGCCATCAAGCCGCTCCCTCGTCGCATGTGCGGACCCCTGACCCCTGACCCCCGACCCCTGATAGATTGACCGCCATGTCCCCCCTCTACTTCCGCGACGCGGAGCAGGCCGAGATCGGCGAGCGGCTGCCGGTGCTGCCGCTGCGCGACCTCGTGGTCTTCCCGTACGTCGTGACGCCGCTGCTTGTCGGGCGGCCGGCCACCCTGGCGGCGATCGAGGCGGCGATGGAGGAGGAGCGGTGGATCCTGCTCGTCGCGCAGCGCGCGGCGGAGGTGGAGGAGCCGGCGGCGGCGGACCTGCACCGCATGGGAGTCGTCGGGCGCATCCTGCAGGTGAACCGGCTGCCTAACGGAACGGCGAAGGTGCTCGTCGAGGGGTTCGCGCGGGCGCGGGTGAGTCGCTACGCCCCTGCGGCCGGATACCTGCGCGCGGTCGCGTCCCCGACGCCGCTGGAGAGTCGCGAGGGCGAGGGGGAGATCGCGCAGGGACGCGCCGCGCTGGAGCTGTTCGAGGAGTACGTCGCCCTGCACCGCCGGCTTCCCGACGAGGTGAACGCGATGGTGCAGGGCGCGCCCTCGCTGACGCAGCGCGCGTACGGAGTCGCGGCCCACCTCGCGGTCGCCGCCGAACGCAAGCAGGACCTGCTCGAGATCGACGCGCTCGAAGCGCTGCTCCGCCGGCTCGTCGAGATGCTCACGACCGAGATCGAGCTGCTGCGGCTCGAGCGGAAGATCGACGACGACGTGCGAGGGACGCTCTTCCGCAATCAGCGCGAGTTCTACCTCCAGGAGCAGCTGAAGGCGATCCACCGCGAGCTCGGCCAGGAGGACGCCGACGATCTGACGGAGCTCGAGGCGCAGCTCGCGGCGAAGTCGCTGCCGGAGCCGGTGCGCGCGCGGGCGCTGCGCGAGCTGCGGCGACTGCGGCGCATGTCGCCGATGTCCCCGGAATCGACGGTGGCGCGGGGCTTCCTCGACTGGGTCGTCGCCTTGCCGTGGAGCGAGCGCACCAGCGGGCATCCGGACGTCGCCAGGGCGAAGGAAGCGCTCGACGCCGACCACTACGGGCTCGAGGACGTGAAGGAGCGCATCCTCGACTACATCGCGGTGCTCGCGCTCGTGGAGAAGCCGGACGCCCCGATCCTCTGCCTCGTCGGTCCGCCGGGCGTCGGCAAGACCTCGCTCGGGCGCTCGATCGCCCGCGCGTTAGGCAGGTCGTTCGCGCGGATGTCGCTCGGCGGGGTGCGCGACGAGGCGGAGATCCGCGGCCACCGGCGCACCTACATCGGCGCGATGCCGGGGCGCGTGCTTCAGGCGATGCGGCGCGCGGGTGTGGTCAATCCCGTGCTCCTCCTCGACGAGATCGACAAGCTCGGCCACGACTACCGGGGCGACCCGGCCGCCGCGCTGCTCGAGGTGCTGGACCCGGAGCAGAACCGCGCCTTCAGCGACCACTACCTCGAGGTCGACTACGATCTCTCGCAGGTGCTGTTCGTGACGACGGCGAACAGCCTCGCCGGGATCCCGGAGCCGCTGCGCGACCGCATGGAGATCATCCGTCTCCCCGGCTACCTCGATCAGGAGAAGCTCGCGATCGCGCGGCGCTTCCTCCTGCCGCGGCAGCTGGAGCGCAACGGTCTCGATCCGCGACGCGTCCGGATCGGCGACGACGTGCTGCAGGGGATTCTGCGCGGCTACACCCGCGAGGCGGGAGTGCGCGAGCTGGAGCGCCGCATCGCGCGGCTTGCGCGCAAGCTCGCGCGTCAGGAGGCGGAGCGGGCGCCGCACGACGCGGCAGCACCGCTCGAGGTCAACGTCGCCGACCTGCACGCCCTGCTCGGCGCGGCGCCACACGACGACGACACCTCCCTCGACGACAAGGTCGGCGTCGCCTGCGGGCTCGCGTACACCACGGCCGGCGGCGAGACGCTCGAGATCGAGGTGACGGTCCTTCCGGGGCGCGGCAAGCTCGCCCTCACCGGCACGCTCGGCGATGTGATGAAGGAATCGGCGAGCGCGGCGATGAGCTACGTGCGCTCGCGCGCCGCGGCGCTCGGGATCGACCGCGAGTTCCATCGCACGCGCGACATCCACATCCACATCCCCGCCGGCGCGACGCCGAAGGACGGACCCTCGGCCGGGATCGCGATCGCGATCGCGGTCGCGAGCGCGCTCACCGGGATCCCGGTGCGCGGCGACGTCGCGATGACGGGCGAGGTGACGCTGCGCGGACGCGTGCTGGCGATCGGCGGGCTGAAGGAGAAAGCCGTCGCGGCGCACCGCTGCGGGATCCGCCACGTCATCATCCCGCACGGCAACGCCCGCGAGCTCGACGAGCTCCCGGAAGAGGTGCGGAACGCGGTCGTCTTCCACCCGGTGAAGACGATGGACGAGGTCGTGACCATCGCGCTGCGCGCGCAGCCCTCGGCGTCGCGCGAAGGCATCGCCGCGACGGCGCACTGATGGCCGCGGAGCAGACACCGGGCGGCGGGGCGCGCGATCCGCTGGTCATCCGCGACATCGAGTACCTCGGCCCGATGGCGACGCCCACCGGGTGGCGGCCGACGCATCCCTACCCCGAGATCGCCTTCGCCGGCCGGTCGAACGTCGGGAAGTCATCGCTCATCAACAAGCTCGTGCGGCGGAAGAAGCTCGCGCGCGTGAGCAACACTCCGGGGCGCACGCGCGAGATCCACTTCTTCCGCGTGAACAAGGACTTCGTCCTCGTCGACCTCCCGGGGTACGGCTATGCGCGCATCTCGCGCGAGCGGCGCGCCGAGTGGCGCCCGCTGATCGAGGGGTTCCTGAAGCGGAGCCCGGGGGTGCGCGGGATCGTGCAGCTCCTCGACGCGCGCCACGATCCCACGGCCGACGACGAGCAGATGCTCGGCTTCCTCGCCGATCTCGGGTTGCCGACGATCGTGGCGGCGACGAAGATCGACAAGCTCTCGCGCGCGGCGGTCCCGCGACGCATGCGGGAGCTGGCGCAGCACATCGGGATGGACGAATCTCAGATCATCCCTTTCAGTGCCGAGACCGGACAGGGGCGCGACGAGCTGGCGGAGGCGATCATCGAGCTGCTCGCGCAGCCGTCGTGGCGCGAGTCGGTTCCGGACGAGGAGAGGAGCAACGATGCGGACCGTTAGGCTCGCGCCCGCGCTGGCGGCGCTGGTGCTCGGCGCCTGCGCGAGCGCGCCCGGCAC
>JABFXM010000264.1 GCA_013361745.1 Gemmatimonadaceae bacterium
GAGGCTCACATCAAGCAGAAGCGGTGTCCGATGCGCACCGCGGTGGCGGCCTGATGACTGCGCCAGCGACGACCGCGCCGGCGACGAAGATGGTGACGCTCACCATCGAGGGACGGCAGGTGAGCGTCCCCGAGGGGACGTCGATCCTCGAGGCGGCGAAGCACGCCGGGATCCTCATCCCGCACTACTGCTATCACCCGGGTCTCCCCGTGGCCGGCGTCTGCCGGATGTGTCTCGTCGAGGTCGAGAAGGCGCCGAAGCTCGCGCCCTCGTGCGCGACGGCGGCCGGTGAAGGGCAGGTGGTGCACGTCTACTCGGAGAAGGCGCTCGAGGCCCGCAAGGGCGTGCTCGAGCTCCTGCTCATCAACCACCCGCTCGACTGCCCGATCTGCGATCAGGCCGGCGAGTGCGAGCTGCAGGACTACACGTACATGGAGGGGCGCCCGGACTCCCGGCTCCGCGACCCGAAGCGCTTCAATCCGGTCGAGGACTTCGGCGGCGACGTCATGTACGTCACGAACCGCTGCATCCTCTGCACGCGCTGCGTGCGCTTCATGGACACGATGGCGCAGGACGCGGTCCTCAACGTCAGCGAGCGCGGCGACCGCGCGGTGATCGGCAAGTTCGAAGGGCAGGACCTCACTCACCCGTGGGCGGGGAACGTCATCGATCTCTGTCCCGTCGGCGCGCTGCTCTCGAAGGACTCGTTGAACAAGGTGCGCGCGTGGGAAGTCGATCGCACCGCGTCGATCTGCCCGAGCTGCAGCCAGGGCTGCAACATGATCGCCGAAACGCGCGACAACGTCGTCGTCCGGCTGCGCCCGCGCCCGAACGAGGCGGTGAACCGCTTCTTCATGTGCGACTACGGCCGGTTGAACTACCGCTGGATGAACCGTCCGGACCGCGCCGAGCAGCCGATGGTCCGTCGCGGCGATGCGCTGGCGCCGGCCGACTGGGACACGGCCCTCGACGCCGCGGCCGCGGCGCTGAAGGGCGGGAAGGTCCGCGTGCTCGCGTCGCCGAAGCTCTCGAACGAAGCGCTCGGCCTCTTCGCGCGACTCTTCCGCAAGAGCGGCGGCAGCGGCGTCTTCCGCGTCGCGAAGGGCGAGATCGCGCCGCTGCCGGGCGTACCGGGGCTCGCGCGCCGTGAGGATCTCGCCGCCAACGTGCGGGGCGCCGAGCTGTTCGGATTCACGCGCAGCGACACGCCGGTCTGGAACCTCGGCGCGGACGACGTGCTCGTCGTCGCGGACGAGGAGCTCGCCGGTCTCGACGTCTCGACGTTAGGCAAGCCGAAGTCGATCATAGTCATCGGCTCGACGATTCCCGCCTGGGCGCGCGGCGCCGCGGTCGTCCTCCCGATCGGCACCTTCGCCGAGGAGGAGGGCACCTTCACGAACGTGGACGGACGCGTGCAGCGCTTCATGCAGATCAAGGCGGCACCGGGCAACGCGCGTCCCAGCTTCGCGGTGCTCAGCGATCTTCTCGCGCGGCTCGGCGAGCCGACGAACTTCTTCCTCGCGAGCGAGGCGTTCGGCGCGCTCGCGGCAGCCGAGCCGGCGTTCGCAGGAATGTCGTACGACACGCTCGGGCTGAAGGGCGCGGTGGTCGCGGGAGGGGCGCGATGAGCCTCCCCGCGCTCACGCTGCTGCAGGCGGCGAATCCGCAGCTGCCGCCGGTGCACTTCTGGCCCTGGCTGATCTTCAGCCTGATCAAGCTGCTCCTCGTCTTCACGTTCTACATGGTGAGCGCCGCGCTGCTGACGCTCGCCGAGCGGAAGATCAGCGCGTGGATCCAGGACCGTCACGGCCCGAATCGCGTCGGCCCCGGCGGGTTGATGCAGCCGCTCGCCGACGGCCTGAAGAACTTCGTGAAGGAGGAGACCTTCCCCAACTTCACGAACCGCGCGCTGTTCATCATCGCGCCGATGCTCTCGTTCATGCCGGCGCTGATCACCGGGGCGGTGATCCCGTTCGGCGCGCCCTGGCCGACGCGGTGGGGTCGCGTCGATCTGGTGCTCGCGGACCTGCCGGTCGGCTTCCTCTACATCCTCGCGATCGCGTCGCTCGGCGTGTACGGGATCGTGCTCGCGGGGTGGTCGTCGAACAACAAGTACGCATTGCTCGGCGGGCTCCGCTCGAGCGCACAGATGATCTCCTACGAGATCGCGATGGGGATGTCGACGATCCCGGTGGTGATGCTCGCGGGCAACGTCACGCTCGGCGCCATCGTGCTGAGTCAGGCGCACCAGGGGTGGAACATCGTCACCCTCACGCTCGCGTTCTTCATCTTCATGGTCGCCGCGTTCGCCGAGACCAACCGCGTGCCCTTCGACCTGCCGGAGGCGGAGGCGGAGCTGGTCGCCGGATACCACAGTGAGTACTCGGCGATGAAGTTCAGCTTCTTCTTCATCGCCGAGTACGCGAATATGGTCACCGCGAGCGCGCTGATGACGACGCTCTTCCTCGGCGGATGGGACATCCCGTTCACGCTCTGGGACAACGTCGCGCCGTTCGCCTGGTACAAGTCGGTGCTGACGCTGCTCGCGTTCTTCATCAAGCTGTCGTTCTTCCTGTTCCTCTACATGTGGATCCGCTGGACGCTGCCGCGGTTCCGCTACGACCAGCTGATGTCGCTCGGATGGAAGGTCCTGCTTCCGATGTCGTTGGCGTACATCATGGTGATCGCGGGAGCGATGCTCGGGCTGAACGCGCTCGGCGTGCCGCGAGACTGGCGTTTCGCATTGTCGATGCTCGCCCTCAACGTGGTGATCGTCGTACTCGTGTTCTGGGTGCTGGACCGCGGGCGCATCGTGAGCCCGGCGAGCTCACGCATCGGGGCGCGCGAGCTGGAGCGGCTCCGCACGATGGCCCACCGTTCGACGCTCACGCCGAGGGAGACTGGAGACTGAGATGGCGATCGGAGTGAAGGTCCTGGAGCGCCCCATCGAGCAGACGAGCTACGTGCGCGCGACGCTCAAGGGGATGGCGCTCACCCTGAAGCACCTGCTGAACACGCACAAGGTCACGGTGCAGTACCCCGAGCAGAAGTGGCCGCTCTCGCCGCGCTGGCGGGGGACGCACCGCATGCTCACGACGGAGGACGGCAAGGCGAAATGCGTCGCCTGCGGTCTCTGCCCGACGGTGTGCCCGGCGAACTGCATCAAGCTCGTGCCCGGCGAGGACGAGCAGGGCAATCGCTATCCGCTGATCTTCGAGATCGACGAGTTCCGCTGCATCTTCTGCGGCTACTGTCAGGAGGTCTGCCCGGAGGAGGCGATCCACGTCGGGCGGCACTACGAGAACTCCGAGTACAGCCGCGAGGGCTTCGTCTACGACCTCGAGCGGCTGATGGCGCAGACGCACCCGGTCTGCGAGATGTGGGACCCCTCCGATCCGAAGGGACAGTGATGGAGCACTATCCGCTGTTCTACACGTTCCACTTCTACCTCTTCGGGCTCGTCGCGGTCGCCTCGGCGATCCTCTTCGTGACGCGCAGAAGTCCGGTCTCGGCGGCGATGTGGCTCGTCAGCACGATGTTCTCGCTCGCGGCGCTCTACGTGATGCTCGACGCGCCGTTCATCGGCGTGATCCAGGTGCTGGTGTACGCGGGCGCGATCATGGTGGTGTTCCTGTTCGTGATCATGCTCCTGAACCTCGGCCAGGCGAGCGAGATCGCCGACGTGCGCAGCCAGGGATGGCGGCTCGCCGCCGGACTTGTCGGGCTGGCGCTGCTCGCCGAGATCTTCGCGCTGACGCGGTCGAGCAGTGTCTCCGGTCTCACGCTCGCTCCCGGCACGGCCGCGCGCGCGGTGAACGACGCCGGCGCGGTCGGCATGGTCGCCGGACCACTGTTCACCACCTATCTCCTCCCCTTCGAGATCACGAGCGTGCTGCTTCTCGCGGCGATCGTCGGCTCGGTCATGATCGGGAAGCAGCGGAGGGCAGCCGATGCTCGCTGAGGCGATCTTCTTTTCCGCGGTGCTGTTCACGATCGGCGTGATCGGCGTGCTCACGCGTCGCAACGCGATCATCATCTTCATGTGCGTCGAGCTGATGCTCAACGCCGTCAATCTCTCGTTCGTCGCTTTCGCGCGAGCGTACGGGGTGGCGGGACAGATCTTCGTGTTCTTCGTCATGACCGTCGCCGCGGCGGAAGCGGCGGTCGGGCTGGCGATCATCATCGCGCTGTTCCGTCACAAGCAGACGGTCAATCTCCAGAACATCAATCTCCTCAGGGGCTGATGCTTCTTCAGCACGAGGTATCGGCGGTGGGGCATCCATTGGCGGGGACGGTCGCGGAGTGGCTCTGGCTGCTGCCGCTGCTGCCGCTGCTCGGCTTCGTCATCAACGGGCTGCTCTCGCTCGTCCCGGCGACGGTGCTTGGCCCCGGCGACCCGGACATCGCGCACGGCGCCGAAGGCGCGCATGGCGAGGCGGGGCACGGCGTCGCCGTGCATGCGCATGACAGCGCCGACGACCATGGCGCGCACGGGGACGACCACCATCGCGTGGTGCGGCATCGCTTCGCCTGGCTGACGAGCATCGTCGGGCCGGCGGTGCTCGCGGTCGCGTTCGGTCTCGCGGTCGCGATCTTCCTCGCCATGCGCGGCGTGGGCGAGATGAGCGCCCCCTTCGTGCAGCGCTACTTCTCGTGGATGCCGGCGGGGAGCCTGCGCATCGATGCCGCGTTCCAGCTGGATCAGCTCTCGATGGTGATGATCCTCGTCATCACCGGCGTCGGGACGCTCATCCATCTGTTCAGCGTCGGCTATATGCAGGACGACCCCGGCTACCCACGGTACTTCGCCTACCTCAATCTGTTCGTCGCCTTCATGCTCGTGCTGGTGCTTGGCGCGAGCTATCCGGTGCTGTTCGTGGGGTGGGAGGGCGTGGGTCTCTGCTCGTATCTGCTCATCGGCTTCTGGTTCTCGGAGAAGGCGAACGCGGACGCGGGGAAGAAGGCGTTCATCGTCAACCGCATCGGCGACTTCGGGCTGCTGATCGCGATGTTCCTCCTCTTCGCGAACCTCGGGGCGCTGGATTTCGTCGGCGTCAACGAGGCGGCGACGCGGCTCACCTTCGGCGGGCCGCTCGTGACCGCGATCTGCCTCTTCATGTTCCTCGGCTGCACCGGCAAGAGCGCGCAGATCCCGCTGTACATCTGGCTGCCGGACGCGATGGCGGGTCCGACGCCGGTCTCGGCGCTCATCCACGCGGCGACGATGGTGACGGCCGGTGTGTACCTCATCGCGCGGAGCTCCGTGCTCTTCTCGATGGCGCCCGTCGCCGGCCTCACGGTCACGGTGATCGGCGCGTTGACGGCGATCTTCGCGGCGACGATCGGCCTGAAGCAGTGGGACATCAAGAAGGTGCTCGCGTACTCCACCGTCTCCCAGCTCGGCTACATGTTCATCGGCGTCGGGAGCGGGGCGTACGTCGCGGGGATCTTCCACCTCGTCACGCACGCGTTCTTCAAGGCGCTGCTCTTCCTCGGCTCCGGCTCAGTGATCTTCGCGATGCACGCGGCGTATCACCACACGGGGAGCCACGAGGATGCGCAGGACATGCGCAACATGGGCGGCCTCTCGCGCTACATGCGGGTGACGTGGGTCCTGATGTGGATCGCGACGCTCGCCATCGCCGGCGTCCCCTTCTTCGCCGGGTTCTTCTCCAAGGACGAGATCCTCGGCTCTGTCTTCCTCCGCGCCCGCGAGTCGACGCTCGCCGACGCGAGCTGGTTGGGCATCCCCGGGTCGTCGGTGCTCTACGCCGCCTACGCGTTAGGCCTCGCGGCGGCGCTGCTCACCGCGATCTACATGACACGGATGATGCTCTACACCTTCCACGGCCCCAACCGGACCGGCGAGAAGGAGCGCGATCATCTCGGCGAGGCGCCGTGGATCATGACGGGGCCGCTCGTCGTGCTCGGGGTCCTCAGCCTCTTCGGTGGGTGGCTCAACCTTCCGGCGCTGACCTCCTTCCTCGGTCCCGTCGGCGCGCTCGATCGCTGGCTCGAGCCCGTGGTGGGCGAGAGCGCGCGTCGCGTGACCAGCGGCGTCGCGCCCGAGCCGGCGCACAACGTCGAGCTCGCGCTCGTCGGCAGCGCGGTCGCGATCGCGCTCCTCGGCATCATCATCGCCGCGGTGCGGCTCAAGCCCGCGCGGCTCGTGCCGAAGGCGCAGGCGCCGGAGGAGCACGGCATCGAGCGCGTGCTCGCCAACAAGTACTACGTCGACGAGGCATACGACCGAGTGGTGGTCGAGCCGACCGTCGGCATCTCGCGCGGCGTGCTCTGGAAGGGAATCGACCAGGGCATCATCGACAGCGTCTTCGTCAACGGCTCGGCCAGGCTCGCGCGCGGGGTCGCCTCGCTCGGATCGTGGATCCAGAGCGGGCAGGTCGGCACCTACGCGTGGGTTCTCGTGATCGGCGTGCTCGCGGTCCTCGGCGCTTTCACCATCCGCTAATTCGATGCGCGAGCTTCTCGACTCGATCGGCTATGACAGCTGGGTGCTCCTCGCCCTCCTCGTGATCCCAGCGCTCGCCGCGCTGGGAATCTGGGTGCACGGCGCGATGCTCGGCGACAACGAGGCGCGCGACCGCGCGTCCGGCACCCCGCGGCAGATCGCGCTGTGGGCATTCATCATCGAGTTCGTCGTGTCGCTCGGACTCTGGTGGTCGTACGACCCGAGCACCGCGGCGATGCAGGCGACGCTCGACCTGAGCTGGATCCCGTCGTGGGGCGTGCGCTTCGCGCTCGGGATCGACGGGATCTCGCTCATGATGGTGCTGCTGACGACCTTCCTGATGCCGCTCGCGGTGCTTGGCAGCTGGACCAGCATCCGCCTCAAGCGCCACAGCTACTACGCGCTGCTGCTCCTGCTCACCACGGGAATGCTCGGCGTGTTCGTCGCCCGCGATCTCTTCCTCTTCTACGTGATGTGGGAGATGATGCTCGTCCCGATGTACTTCATCATCGGGATCTGGGGCGGCGAGCGGCGGATCTACGCGACGATGAAGTTCTTCATCTACACGATGGTCGGCTCGATGCTGATGCTCGTCGCCATCGTGTACCTCGGCATCAAGGCGGGCGGTGCGGCGGGGCCGGATTTCGCGTACGAGTCGGTGCGGCGGATGGCGGGATCCGGCGGCGCGATGACGCTCTTCGGCGCAGTCGTGCCGGCGTCGCTGCTGATGTTCCTCGCCTTCTCGCTCGCCTTCGCGATCAAGGTACCGATGTTCCCCTTCCACACGTGGCTCCCCGACGCGCACGTCGAGGCACCCACGGCCGGCTCGGTCATCCTTGCCGGGATCATGCTGAAGATGGGGACGTACGGCTTCCTCCGCTTCGCGCTCCCGTTCTTCCCGGACGCGGCGATGCATCCCGCGGTGCGGACGACGTTCCTCGCCCTCGGGACGATCGGCGTGCTCTATGGCGCGCTCGTGGCGATGGTGCAGCCTGACTTCAAGAAGCTCGTCGCCTACTCGTCCGTGAGCCATCTCGGCTTCGTGATGCTCGGCATCTTCGCGCTGACGACGCAGAGCATCCAGGGCGCGCTGATGATCATGATCAACCATGGCATCTCGACGGGCGCGCTGTTCCTCCTGATCGGGATGATCTACGAGCGGCGGCACACGCGCGAGATCGCCGCGTACGGCGGCATCGCCCGGGTCGTCCCGCTCTTCGCCGCGCTGCTCACCTTCGTATCGTTGAGCTCCATCGGCCTCCCGGGGACGAACGGCTTCGTCGGCGAGTTCCTCGTGCTGCTCGGCTCCTTCCAGACGACGCCGTATCTGGCGACGCTCGCCACGCTCGGCGTGATCTTCGCCGCGGCCTATCTGCTGTGGGCGATCCAGCGCATCCTGTTCAACCGGCTCCACCGAGTCGAGAACGAGCACATCCCCGACCTGAATGCCCGTGAGCTCGCGCTGATGGTGCCCCTCGTCGCGGTGATCCTCTGGCTCGGCATCTATCCCGCTCCCGTCCTCCGCCGCATGGAGGCGTCGGCCGAGCAGCTCGTGACCCAGGTGTCGGGCGTCGCGCCCGCCACGAGCGTCGCCAGGGCGGGGAACCCATGAACTTCATGACGCCGCTCGACCTCTCGATCCCGTCTCAGCTGACGATCGCGCTCGCGCCCGACCTGCTGCTGATGGGCGGCGCGATGATCCTCCTCCTGTGGGCCGCCTGGCGGCCCGAGGGAGTTCGTCACCAGCGCACGATCGGCACGGCGTGCATCGCGCTGATCGCCCTCACCGCGGTCGTCATCGGCTGGTTCATCTATCGCAACGCGACGGCGACCCAGGGGCCGATCGCCGTCGACCGCTTCCGCTGGATCGCGGACCTCGTGCTGCTGCTCGCCACCGCGGGGACGATCGCCCTCTCGATGGACTACAACGAGCGCGAAGGGATGATGGCGCCCGAGGCGCACGTGCTGATCCTCCTCGCCAGCTCGGGGATGATGCTGCTCGCCGCGGCGCGCGACCTGATGGTCGTCTTCCTCGGCATCGAGACCATGTCGGTCGCGACATACGTGCTCGCCGGGATGAACCGGCGGAGCCCGCGCGCCGCCGAGAGCGCAATGAAGTACTTCCTGCTCGGCGCCTTCTCGACGGCGTTCCTCCTCTACGGGATGGCGCTGGTGTACGGCGCGACGGGCGCGACGAACATCTCGGTGATCGGCGACCGCGCGGTGCAGTACGGCCTCACGGGCAGCCCGCTCCTGCTCACCGGCGTCGCGCTGATGATCGTGGGCTTCGGCTTCAAGGTCGCCGCGGCGCCTTTCCACATGTGGGCGCCCGACGTCTACGAGGGCGCGCCGACGCCGATCACGGCGTACATGGCGGCGGCGGTGAAGGCGGCGGCCTTCGCTGCGTTCCTCCGCATCTGGTACGAGGCGTTCACGCCCGTGTACCCGAGCTGGCACAACGCGATCTGGTGGCTGGCCGCGGTCACGATGGCGGTGGGGAACATCGTCGCGCTGCGCCAGCGCGACCTGAAGCGCCTGCTCGCCTACTCGAGCATCGCGCACGCGGGGTACCTGCTCGTCGCGCTGACCGTGAACAGCGCGGCGGGGTCGGAGGCCTTCCTGTTCTACGCCTTCGTCTATACCATCGCGACACTCGGCTCCTTCGCCGTCGTCGTCGCGCTGGGCGAGGCAGGAGAGCGCTCGCTGAACGTCGACGACTACGCAGGGCTGTGGACGGTTCGTCCCTGGCTCGCCATCGCGATGGCGGTGTTCATGCTCGCGCTGCTCGGCTTCCCCGTCTTCGGCGGCGCCGGCTTCTTCGCGAAGTGGTACGTGCTCAAGGCGGCGCTGCAGGTGCCGTCGCCGCACTGGAAGCTCGCGGTGGTGCTCGTGCTCACCAGCGTCGTCTCCGCGGGCTACTACCTGTACGTGGTGATGGTGATGTTCATGCGGCCACGCCTCGCCGGGGCAGTGGTCCCCGCGCGTTCGCGAGGCCTCACCGGATTCGTGATCGCCGCGTCCGCCGTGCTGCTGATCGCGCTCGGCTTCTTCCCGGAACGCCTCGTGCGTCTGACGCGTGGAAGCGCGCCGCTCAGCGCGCTCTCCGTGCCCGCGGCATCGAGCTCGGTGCCATTGCCGCTGACACGGCCGGCCGACCGATGACCCAGCGGGGCCGCTGACGCGGCCCCGCGACGTTTCAGCCCCTCTCGTTCCACAAGCACGATTCTCCAGCAATGACCGTCTCCGCAGGCATCTTCCGACAGTACGACATTCGCGGGATCGTCGATCGCGACCTCACCACCGAGGCCGCGCACGCGGTGGGATCGGCGTACGCCGCCTACCTCCGTTCCCGCGGCACCACCGGCGCCGTCGCCGTTGGCCGCGACAATCGGCCGAGCGGGGGGAAGCTGCGCGACGGGCTGGTGAAGGGAATCACCGAGCAGGGACTCGACGTCCTCGACGTCGGTGTCGTGCCCACGCCGCTCGTCTACTGGTCGCTGCACCACCTTCCCGTCGTCGGCGGCATCCAGATCACGGGCTCGCACAACCCGCCCGAGTACAACGGGTTCAAGCTCTGCATCGGCAAGCAGACGATGCACGGCGATCAGATCCAGGCACTCTTCGCGCTGCAGCAGAAGGGGCTCGCGCCACAGGCGAAGCAGGGGACCGTGCGTGGCGACGACAGCGTGATTCCGCGCTACATCGACGACGTCGTCGCGCGCGTCGGCCGGATCTCGCGCCCGCTCACGGTCGCGATCGACTGCGGCAACGGCGCCGGTGCGCTCGTCGCCGGCAAGGTCTTCGAGCGCCTCGGGGTGAAGCAGATCCCGCTCTTCTGCGAGAGCGACGGCACCTTCCCGAACCATCATCCCGATCCGACGGTCGAGGAGAACCTCGAGGACATCATCGCCGCCGTGAAGTCGAAGCGCGCCGATCTCGGCATCGCCTTCGACGGCGACGCCGACCGCATCGGCGTCGTCGACGACCACGGGCGGATCGTCTGGGGCGACCACGTGCTCATCCTCTACGCGCGTGACGTGCTCGCGCGGACGGGGAAGAAGCAGTCGATCATCTTCGACGTGAAGTGCTCGCAGGCGTTGCCGGACGAGATCC
>JABFXM010000004.1 GCA_013361745.1 Gemmatimonadaceae bacterium
CCTGGGGTCTGGGGCCTGGGGTCTGGGGTCTGGGGTCTGGGGTCGGCAACCGCCACATGGCAGTCGCCGACCCCTGACCCCTGGTCGCTTCTTTCACGCGTGGTTGGCCCACGCCCTGTCGCCCTTCTTGTAATCGATGCACGGCTCGTACTTGCTGGGGCTCTCGACGTAGCGCTGTGCCTGGGTCATCCCGATCTCTGAGGTGAAGTAGCCGAGGAGGGCGAGCTCCTTCATCATCCGGAACCAGTGCGCCGGCGCCTTCGGATCCTTCTTCGCCTTCATGTAGTCGTGCTGCTCCTGGTCCAGCGCCTGGAGCACCTTGAGTCGCTGATCGGGTGACGCGTCCATGAAGCTCTTCCCCGCGCTCTGCTTCGACGCGGCGTCGAGCTTCTTCATCCCGTCCATGAAGATCTGCTGGTCCGTCGGCTCGTAGCAGTCGGTGACCATCAGCGCCATGAAGGGCCCCGTCTTCGCCGCCTTCGCGCCGGGAGTCTTCGTCGGCGGGAGGATGGTGTCCGCGACCTCGTCGAGGAGCGCGACGTGCTCGGGAGCGAACTGGCCGACGCCCTTGTACGCCGATGCGCGCTCGGTGCGGCAGGCCGCCGTCCAGAGCGAGCTTCCCCCGACGAGCGCGACGCCGCCGAGGATCGTCGTGACGCGCAGGATCGCCTCGCGGCGGTCGATGAGATTCGTCTCGTTCGACATGCTGGTCTCCTCCGCGTCAGAGGTTGCGGCGCTTCAGCTCGTTCACCGCGAAGTCCGCGGCACGAGCCGTCAGCGCCATGTAGGTGAGCGACGGGTTCTGGCAGGCGGTGGAGGCCATGCATGCGCCGTCGGTGACGAAGACGTTAGGCGCGTCCCACACCTGGTTGTGCTTGTTGACGACCGAGTTCTTCGAGCTCGTTCCCATCCGCGCCGTCCCCATCTCATGGATCCCCATCCCGGGGAAGCACTCGTCGTCGTACGGCTTGACGTCCTTCAGCCCGATGCCGTTGAGCATCTCGGCGAGGTCGTTCGCCATGTCCTTGCGCATCATCTTCTCGTTCTCGCCGAAGGCGCAGTCGATCTTGAGAACGGGGAGGCCCCACTTGTCCTTCTTCGTCTCGTCGAGGGTGACCTTGTTGTCGTGGTTCGGGAGCATCTCGCCGAACGCGCTCGCGCCGAAGGTCCACCGGCCCGGCTCGGCCATGTTGTCCTTGAACGAGCCGCCGACTCCGAGCTCGCTCACCGCGCGGTACCACCCGTCGCGCCCACCGCCGCCCTCGTAGCCGAAGCCGCGCACGTACTCGCGCTTGTCACCGAAGAGGTTGCGGTAGCGCGGCATGTACACGGGGTTCGGCCGTCGCCCGTAGTAGTACTTGTCATCCAGTCCGTCGACCGTGCCCGAGGCGCCGACGCGGAAGTGGTGGTCCATCAGGTTGTGGCCGAGCTCTCCCGAGCTGCTGCCGAGTCCACCGGGCCAGATGTCGGTCGCCGAGCGGAGGAGGATCCAGGTCGAGTTGAGCGTGGAGGCGCAGAGGAAGACGACCTTCGCCTTGTAGTCGGTCATCTGGTTGTTGACCGCGTCCATCACGCGCACGCCGGTCGCGCGCTTCCTGTCCTTGTCGAAGAGGACCTCGTGGACGATGGCGAAGGGCTTGAGCGTGAGGCGTCCCGTCTTCATCGCGGCCGGCAGCGTCGACGACTGCGTGCTGAAGTAGGCGCCATAGGGACAGCCGAGCCAGCAGGCGTCGCGGTAGTGACAGGAGCCGCGGCCGGGAAGCGGCTGCGACAGATTCGCGGTGCGCGCCGACATGAAGACGCGCTTCGGATCCATCGCCTTGATCTTCTCCGACACGAGCTGCTCGGCGCAGTTCATCGGCATCTCGGGCTGGAACTCGCCGTCGGGAAGCTGCGGCATGCCGGCCTTCGGGCCGGCGATGCCGGCGAACTTCTCGACGTAGCTGTACCAGGGAGCGACGTCGGCGTAGCGGATGGGCCAGTCGGTGCCGTGGCCGTCCTTCGCGTTCGCGGTGAAGTCGAAATCGCTCCAGCGGAAGGAGCAGCGACCCCACATGAGCGAGCGTCCGCCGACGTGATAGCCGCGATACCAGTCGAAGCGCTTCACCTCGGTGTACGGCGAGTCCTTGTCGGAGGCCCACCAGTCGAGGTTCTTCTCGTTGAGGGGGTAGTCGCGCTTGAGGACGGGATAGTTCTTCACCATCTCGGTCGTGCGACCGCCGCGGTGCGGATACTCCCACGGTCCCTTGGTCGAGTTCACGTAGTCCTTCACGTGCTCGATGTTCTTCCCGCGCTCGAGGAGCAGCACGCGGAGCCCTTTCTCTGTGAGCTCCTTCGCCGCCCATCCCCCGGAGATACCGGATCCGACGACGATCGCGTCGTACTCGGTCGTCTGCGTTGCTTGCATCGCGCCCTCCCTGATGGTTGCGCCGAACTTCCAGCGGCGAATATGTGGAGCGGTACAGCGGTGCGCGAGGATGCGGGGAGCTGACGGGAGGCTGACTGGCTCGGCGGGCTGGCATCAACGGGGGGAACGGCAATCTGCACGGACCGACTCGGCTCTTCACGGATACTGCATCCCTGGCCGGCCAGCTGAGCGGATTTCAACAAGGATGCCGAGCGTCGTATCCGTGAGAATCCGTGTCGATCCGCGTGATCTTCGTTCGCCCGTTACGACCCGACCGCCCCACGGAGCGATCCGGTGGCAATTACGCGTGAGCCGTCCGGCTCGTACTGTTCGCGCAGACCAACACGAGGAATCCATGTACAGTCGTGCGTACGTTTCCGCGCTCTTCGTCATCCTCGCCGCACCGCTCGGCGCGCAGGCGCAGGCGAGCGACCGCCTCCCCGCGCAGGTGGATTCGATCGCGGCCGAGGTCCTGAAGAGCACGGGCGTGCCGAGTGCATCGGTCGCGGTCGTGCGCAACGGGAAACTGGCGTACGCGCAGGCGTATGGCGCCGCGAAGCTGCAGCCACGCGTGCCGGCGCGGCCGGAGATGCGCTACGGGATCGGCTCGGTGAGCAAGCAGTTCACGGCGGCGGCGCTGCTGCTCCTGCAGCAGGAGGGAAAGCTCTCGCTCGACGATCCCGTCTCGCGTTGGGTGCCGGGTCTGACGCAGGGAGACGACGTCACGCTGCGGATGGTGCTCTCGCACACGTCGGGGTACCAGGACTTCTGGCCGCAGGACTACGTGCCGCCGCTGATGGAGAAGCCGGTGACGCCGCGGCAGATCCTCGACCACTGGGCGAAGCAGCCGCTCGACTTCGCGCCGGGGACGCGCTGGCAGTACAGCAACACGAACTACGTGATCGCGGCACTGGCGGTTGAGAAGGCGAGCGGGACGCCCTTCTTCGAGTTCGTGCGGACGCGGCTGCTCACGCCGTTAGGCATCGCCGAGCGCGCGGTGGACTTCGACACGAAGGGGCCGGGGGCGATCGAGCCGGTGGGCTACATGCGCTACGGGCTCGGCCCGCTGCGTCCGGCGACGCCGACGGGGCCCGGCTGGATGTGGGGGGCGGGCGAGCTCGCGCTGACGGCGAGCGATCTCGCGAAGTGGGACATCTCGGTGATCGACCAGAGCCTGCTCGCGCCCGCGTCGTACCAGGCGCTCGAGAACACGGTGCTGCTCAAGAGCGGGGTGAGCAGCGGCTACGGGCTCGGGGTCGACGTCGGGACGCGCAGCGGCCACCGGATGATCGAGCACAGTGGGGAGGTAGCGGGGTTCACCTCCGAGAACATGGTCTTCCCCGACGACAGCGCGGCGATCGTCGTGCTCACGAACCAGGACGCGGCGCCGGCGGCGGGGGCGATCGCGGACGCGGTATCGCGAGCGCTCTTCACGACGGAGGACGCGCAGACGCAGCAGCGGACGGCGCGGGCGCGCCGGATCTTCGAGGGGTTGCAGAAGGGAACGATCGACCGGTCGGAGCTCACCGAGGACGCGAGCGCGTACTTCAGCGCGCAGGCGCTGGCCGACTTCAAGGCGAGCCTCGGACCGTTAGGCAGGCCGACCTTCACCCCGCGCGTGCAGCGGAGCAGGGGAGGGATGACGATGCGCGCCTGGACGGTGACGTTCGCGAAGGGGCCGACGCTGGACGTGTGGACGTACGAGATGCCCGACGGGAAGCTCGAGCAGTACCAGGTGGCGCCTCAGGGGTGAGCCTCGGTCTCGGGCGACCGGGGATGGCGAGTCTCATCGCAGGCGACGCCATGTTGGCGCTCGCCGGCGCCGACCCCGGTGAGAAGCTGCGCCTGCATGAGCAGCCAGACGAGCGCGACGGGCCACGCCTGCCGATGCAATGCGCTGAGCCCCTCGCGAAACGCATGCGGTACGATGTCCGACGACGACACGCTCGTCATGAAGAAGACGACCGCCATCATCGCGGTGCGGAGCGGCGTTCGTGGCTCGATCGTGTACCAGATCGCGATGCCGGCGAGCGCGATCACGTACGACTGCTGTTCGGCCTTGTGGTTGAAGAGCACCATGTAGACGAGCAACGATGCGAGAAAGCGACACCGGAACGAGCGGTCCTGCCACTGCTCGCGGCGGAGCAGGGGGAGAAGCAGCGCGAGCGTCCCGGCCAGCTGGAGATGCGCCGGTGACGCTCCAACTCCCGCCCAATCGTGCAGCAGGCCGAGCGCCGACACACCGTAGGAATGCGCCTCGCGAGCGCCGAGGGCAGCCCACGAGCGGTACTGCGCGGCGAGCTCCGTCGAGCGGACGACGACCAGCGGCGCCGCGGCGATCGCTGCTCCGACGAGTACAGCGATCGCGATGAAGCGCGCAAGGCGCGACGGCCGATGCCCCTCGCGAGGCACCGCGAGCGCCAACGCCGCGAGCGGGAACACCTTGATCGCGGCGCTCGTCGCGATCGCGGCGGCGGCCCGCAGATGCGCGCCCGACTCGAGCGCGAGGAAGGCGAGGATCACCAGCGCGGCGACGAGCGCATTGCTCTGCGTGCTCTGCGCCGCGCGAAGGACTTGCGGCAGCACGAGCAGCTGCGCCAGTCGTGCAGCGGGACGCGGCAGGAGCTTCTCCATCGCGAAGTACAGCGCGAGTGCGTTGGTCAGGTTCCACAGGATGACCCCGACGGGGAAGGGAACCACCGCGAAGGGGGCGAAGAGAAACGCGAAGCTGGGGCTGTACTTGAAGAGATCGTGCGCCTGGCCCGGGTGAAGCACATACATGTCCCGCCCCGCGACGAGATTGCGGGACGACCAGCGGAAGATCGCGTAATCGTTCGGGTAGGCGAGGATCCCGCGCTGTATGGTCACGGCGAGCGTCGCGACGACGTACAGGGTCAGAGTCCCGTACACCTGCGCCAGCTGAGCGATGGCTCGACGATTCGGGCGGGAGACAAGGCTCGCGGTGTTCATCTTGCTGACTGGATCGCGCAGCGAAGCGCCGTTGTGACGGAAACCGATCGCTGGCTCGGCGGACCTGCCACCCACGCGGCGCCGCGTCGAACGGTTGCTCGTGTCGCCGCGCGCCGCCATTCTTGGGGCGTGGCCAGAGGCGCTGAACCGTCCGCGGAGTAAAATGATCGAGCTCCTGCTGGCCTGCGTGCTCGCCTCGAAGGTCCCCGAGGCCCCGCTCGCGGGAACGGTCCGCGCCGCGGAAAGCGGTGCCGTCCTCGCCGGGGCGCTCGTGGAGGTCACCGACGTGGCCGCCCAGGTGTGGTCCGATACTTCGGGGGCGTACTCGATCGACCCGGGGCAGCCCGGGCTCCATCATGTGCGTGTGTCGAGGGCCGGCTACCGGACCCGGATGCTCGACGTGGTCACCTCCGTCGACGTCGCACTGCACGTCGACGTGATGCTCGAGGCGGAGCCGCAGCCGCTCCCGGCGATCAGCATCCGTGCACGGCGCGCGATGACCGATCCCGTCGCCGGCGCCTCCACCGTGGCCGACGAGACGGATGGGCGCAACCTCGACGCGCGCGGGATACGCACCAGCGCGGGACTCCTCGACGCGGACCCACTGCGTGCGCTCGGCGCGCTCGCGAACGTCTCCGCGCCGCCGGAGGGAGCAGCATCCCTGCACGTGCGCGGTGGCTCCTCCGATCAGAATCTCATGCTGGTGGACGGCCTGCCGGTCTACAACTCGCAGCACACCGCGGCGACGCTCACTGCGCTCAATCCGGATGTGGTCTCGACGGTCACCATTCGCGCCGGCGTGCCGTCGGCGCAGTATGGGGGCGCGCTCTCGAGCGTCATCGCGATCCGGACCGACACGAGCGGGACAGCGCACCTGACCGCCCGCGGGGGGGTCAATCCGAGCGCGGTCCGGCAACTGGTCGCAATGCCGCTGCCCTGGCCGGGCGGATCTCTCCTCGTCTCCGCGCGCCGGAGCGTAGCCGACATCTACGGCGGGTTGGCAGGGCAGCCGTCCACCGCCGAGCTGTTCTGGGACGGCTTCGCGCGTGCCATCACACCCCTGTGGCGAGGGGAGCTCGAGCTGTTCGGGTTGCGAAGCCACGATCGTTTCGACTTCGATGCGAAGGTCGACGTGCCCGCTGGCGCGCCGGTGTCCGCGTCCGAGGGGAAACCGCGGAACTCGTTCCGGTGGGCTTCGCACACCGCCGGGGCGGTATGGGCGCGTGGCGAGAGCTCGGGGACGCGGGCCATCGTGCGTGCATGGCGCACCGAGTTCGCAGGGGGCGCAAACTGGGCTCGGACGTCGCGCACCGCGCACCTCGGCAGCGCGCGCGCGAGCACGGGAGCGAATGCGCAGCTGAGCGTGACGCGCGCTCGCACTCGACTGAGCGCCGGCGCGAGCATGGAGTGGATCCGCGACGAGTACGAGATCGGTCGCACCTGCCACGCCGGGACCAAGGTCACGACCAGCGAGCTCGGTCTGGCGACGAGCCTTCCCGCCGCGTCGCTCTTCGCGGAGGGACGCTGGACGCCCGCGAAGCAGTGGACCGTCGTCAGCGGGCTGCGCGAACCGCTCGGCGGCGGCTCACCGCAAACGCTCGAGCCGCGGCTCACTGCGCGCTACTCGCCGCGGGAAGGGCTGGGTTTCTTCGTCGGATATTCGCGCACCCATCAGCAGTCGCAGTCGCTGCGCAACGAGGAATCGCTGATCGACGCGCTCGTCGGAATCGCCCTTCCGACGACCGGCCCGCGCGCCGCGCGATCCGACCAGCTCACCGCGTCGATCGACGCGAGACTACCCGACGGATTCGAGCTCACGATCGACGGCTACCACCGGGTGCTCGAGCGGCTGTTGCTCGTCGCGCCCCGTACCGCGCAGCCCTTCGCGACGGACGGCTTCACGACCGGACGCGGGCGAGCGACCGGGCTCGGGCTGAGTCTCGGTCGGCGCGGCGAGCTCTGGGACTTCGCGGGCGCGTACACCCTCGCGAAGACGACCCGCACGGCCACGGGCCAGCGCTATCGACCGTCCTTCGGCGCGGCGCAATCGCTCACCGCTGCGGCGGCGGTGCGGGTGCATCCGGCGACGACGGTCTCCGTCAATCTGTGGGGCGTCTCGGGGCGCCCGATGACGCTCACGCGGGGCGAATTCGAGTGGGAGCACGCGGCGCTCCTCGGCGGGGTCGGAGAGGTCGCGGGAAGCCCGCAGCAGTTCGTGGGCGCCCTGGGCGGGGCCCACCTGCCCGCGTACTGGCGGCTCGACCTCGGGATGCGCCACGAATGGCGCATCTGCGCCAGGACGGAGCGGTGCACACTCGGCGGGACGGTGGCGATTGCCAACATCTTCGGCCAGCGAGGCGCGATCGGCGCGGTGGTGGCATCGGACGGCTTCTCCCGTCGAGCGATCGTGCAGTCTCCGCGAGCTCTGCGCGTTGGACTCGACTGGAGCCTCTGACATGCGCCGACGCCCGCTGATGCCGCCTCGTCACGTTCCCGCGGGCTGGCGCGTTCCATTGCCATCGAAGCCCCAGATCCGCGAACCGTAACGACGCAAGGAGCCGGTGCCGACGGACAGGTCGAGCGCGGACGATTTCGAGGCCTCTTTCCGGACGGCGTTCGCGACACGCTTTCCGGAGCTGTATCGGTACCTTGATCGACTCTGCGGGGACGCCGCGCTCGCGTCCGACGTCGCGCAGGAGACCTTCGTGAGGTTGTTCGGCCGTGGAGAGATGCCCGACGACCTCAGAGCATGGCTGGTGAGCGTGGCGCACAACCTCCTTCGGGACGAGTATCGACGCAATGATCGCCAGCTTCGCTTGCTCGCGTCTCGGGTGGCCGTCGAACGGATCGGCGAGGCGCCGCCGGAAGCCGATGCCGAGTTGTTGCGCGAGGAGCGGCGAGCGGCCGTGAGAGCGGTGCTCGACACCCTGCCCGAGAGGGATCGGCGCCTGCTGCTTCTTCGCCACGCCGGTTACAGCTACCGTGAGATCGCTGAAGCGCTCGGGATCGCGGCGACGAGCGTCGGCACCTTGCTCGCTCGCGCCACCGCGGCGTTCGAGCGCGCACTCCAGGGGGGAGACCATGCATCCAGCTGAGTGGGAGCTGCAGGCTTTCGCCGACGACGATCCACTCCTCGCGAACCCGCGCGACGTTCTCGATCACGTCTCCGCGTGTCCTGTCTGCGCGCGGCGGATCGACGCCGCCCGAAGGCTCCACGCCGCGCACGCCCGGGTGCTCGCGCTTCTCGACCGGCCTGTGCCGGCCGTGGCGGTGGACGCCGTGATCGCGCGAGCCGGCGGCGGTCGGCGTCCTCACCTCCGGAGGGCCGTTGCGGCGGGCATCGGCGTGCTGTTCGTCGCGGCCGCCGCCGCCGCTGCGGTGCCGGGTTCGCCACTCCGCGCCGTCATACGAGAGTTGACGATGCCCGAGGCCGCACCACGCGTGTCACGGCAGCCCGCCGCACCCGTGCCGCGACATCGCGAGTCGGGGGTCGCCTTCGCACCGGCGGCACGCGTGGAGGTCGATTTCAGCGACGTGCAGGAGGAGGGATCCGCGCGCGTCGTGATAGTCCCGACCGGGGCCGTCGAGGTTCGCCACTGGGGGGGCGTGGCCGCGTATGCGTTGACCGCCCGGGGCGTCGTCGTCGAGAACCCGGGCTCGCGGGCAAGCTATGAGGTGCTGATTCCCGCCGCGGTCGCGCGCGTGCGCGTCCGGATCGCTGGCCGCGAAGTCCTGACGAAGAACGGCGCAACGGTCAGCGCGAGCGTTCGGCCCGAAAGCGGGAACGCCTACGTGATCCCGCTCTCCGCCTCCCCGCGATAGTGGCCTGGCGTCAGGCCGAGCCGAAGTGGAGCAACTCGATGTCGCCCTGGCGGAGACGAGCGAGCACCGCCGGCGAGGTCAACGCGCGCAGTTCGATCTCGCGCCCCGTCGTGTAGCGGTCGCGCACGGGGTGAGTCGCGTCGACGTGGCCGGGGTGGACCATGAGCTCACTCGTGCCGCGGGGAAGCGCATCGAGTTGACGCAGCAGATCGTCGGCGAAGCTCGCCGATCCGAAGAGCGACAACCCGAAGAAGGCATCGGCCGCGCGCGCACCGCGCTGTCGGGGATCGCCGGATCGCGCCGCCACGCCGAGGGCGAGCCGGGCGGGCACGCGGCGCCAGGGAAACGGGGAGCCGCGCAGGCGCTCGAACGGAAGGCGGCGAAAACGAATTCCTTCCTCCATGAGGATCGCGTCGACGACCTCGCGAACGACGGGCAGCACGTGGACATGCTCGTGGCCATCGAGGTGTGTCGGCGCGAGCCCGGCCTGACGACAGGCGTAGAGTTGCGCGCGACATTCGTTCGCGAGCTCCCGTCTGGACACCCGCCCGGTGCAAAGACGGGTGACGAGGCGCGGAAGGGAGAGGAACTCCCCACCGGCGTCGGTCAGAGTGGGCGCGCACGTGAGGGGCCGCCCGATCGTCAGGGTGAGATGCAACCCCACACCCAGCGCGGAGCCGGCCGCGCGCGCCTCGCGCGCCGCCTGCTCGAACGCGGGCATGACCGGCATTATCGACGCCGAGCGTAGCGCGCCCGCCTCGAACGCCTCGAAGATCCCCTCGTGAATCCCGCTCGTCATGCCGAGATCGTCGGCGTTGACGATCAGGCGGCGGCGCTCAGGCGTAGAGGCCTCGCCACGCATTGAGCCGGATTCGCATCAGGTCACCGACCATCCTCATGCCGTCGCGCGCGAGATTGACCGTGGAGGGCTCGTCCTCGTAGCGGAAAGTCACCGGTACCTGGGTCAGCGCCAGGCCATGCTGCGCAGCGATGACGAGGCACTCGACGTCGAAGGCGAAGCGCTCGACGGTGAGGCGGGGGAAGATCGTCTCGGCGGCGCTGCGCGTGAATCCCTTGAGCCCCGCCTGGGTGTCCAGCACCTCTCCGACGAGCAGGGCCCGGACGAACGCGTTGAAGCAGCGGCTCATCAGGTGTCGCGTGAAGAGGTACGGGAAGAAGGTCGGGCTCATGATGTACCGCGATTTCGGGAGGACGCGGCAGGCGATCGCGACGTCGCTCCCCTTCTCGAGCGTGTCGACGATCGACTCGATCTCGGTCGGCGGATACGCGAGGTCGGAATCTATGAAGACACGGAGCTCGCCGCGTGCGGCGAGCATGCCGCGCGCGACCGAGAATCCCTTGCCCTG